>NZ_JBSFNQ010000024.1:0-90982 GCF_053981115.1 Streptomyces sp. NPDC003691
CCGGTCGGGGTCATGGTGGCGATGCCGAGGAGGACGAAGCCCATATGGCCGACGGAGGAGTAGGCGATCAGCTTCTTCAGGTCGCCGGCCGCCCCGTACGCCCCGCCCGGGACACTCCGGCCCGCGCTCCCGGCCGTGCCTGCCCGCCGTTCCCGATCTCCCGGCCTCCCGACCTTTCGACGGAGAGAATCACCCCATGACGACCACCGACGCGACGACCGGCACCGACGCCCCCTGGCTGATCGTGGGTCTCGGCAATCCGGGCCCCGGCTATGCCGCCAACCGCCACAACGTGGGCTTCATGGTCGCCGATCTGCTGGCCCACCGGATCGGCGGCAGCTTCAAGCGCGCCCAGAAGGCGCAGGCCCAGGTCGTCGAGGGCCGACTGGGGATGCCGGGGCCGGGCAGCCGGCGGGTGGTGCTGGCGAAGCCGATGTCGTACATGAACCTCTCCGGCGGTCCGGTCACCGCGCTCCGCGACTTCTACAAGATCCCCTTGGCGCAGGTGATCGCCGTCCACGACGAGCTGGACATCGACTACGGCGTACTGCGGCTGAAGACCGGCGGCGGGGACAACGGCCACAACGGGCTGAAGTCGATCACCAAGTCGCTGGGCCCCGACTACCACCGGGTGCGGTTCGGCATCGGACGCCCCCCGGGCCGGATGCCGGTCGCCGACTTCGTCCTGAAGGACTTCTCCGGCGCCGAGCGCAAGGAGCTGGACTACTTCGTGGACCGGGCGGCGGACTCGGTGGAAGCCCTGGTCACCGAGGGTCTGGAGCGTGCGCAGAGCACGTACAACTCCTGAGGGAAGCACGGGACGGACGGGACGGCGGTTGACGGGGCGTGCCCCCATGGCCAAAGATCCGGGCTCATGCCGTCCATGAACCGGGCGCTCCTGCACGGCCGCCGGGCCGTGATGGGCGCCATCGCCCTGCTGATCCTGGTAGCAGGGTTCTGGGCCTCCTGGGAGTCCGCCCAGCACGTCGTCCTGGCCAAGGGCCGTGAGCACGGCACCCTGACCGTCGCCGCCTGCGGCGAGGAGACCTGTACGGGCCCTTACGCGCCGAAGGCCCCGGCACCGGCCAGGACCGGGCTGACGATCGAGAAGTCGATCGCGGTCGAGAAGGGCGCGGTGCTGAACGTGGTCCTGAAGCCCGGTACGAAGGAGGTCGTCCGCACCGGCCCGGCGGGCGCCGTCCACGCCTGGCTCCCCTTCGCGGGCGCGCTGCTGCTGGCGTCGATCATCATCGCGGGCGGCCTGGCGCTGCCGCGGGTGGCGCTGGGGACGGCCACCCTGGGGGCGGGGATCGCGGTGGCGACGTTCACCCTGCTGTAGGGCGGACGAATGCCTAGAAGTCGTCGGCCGCCGTCAAGTCCAGGTCGAGGCCGAAGGGGCTGTCCAGCTTCAACCTGTCGTGGTAGACGCCGGCGAGAACATATGCCTTGGTCACGGGGTCGAGCTCATAGACGCGCACGACCGGTCGTGAGCCATTGCTTGTACGGTCGACCAGCCAGAAATGCTGAATGCCCGCAGCCGCATACTTTCTCGGCTTGGTCTCCGTATCCCGCGCCCGGGAATCAGGAGACACCACTTCGACCGCGAGGAGAACGTCGGCCGCGGCGAAAGACGTCGCGTCGGGTCCGGTCACAGCTTCCGCGCTCACCACGAGCACATCGGGTTCCGGACCATTCCGCCGATCGAGCACCACGGTCATTTCACGGCGCACCCTCAGATGACTCGGCACTGTCTGGCGCAGGCCGCTCACCAGCAGGTCGATCACCACGCTGTGGAAGTCACGCTGCGGACTCACAAAAACCAGACTCCCGTCGATCAACTCCGTATGCGGCGGGAGGCCGGGCAGCGTCAGCAGATCGTCCACGGTGTATCCGTCCAGGGGCGGCACAGGCCAGTGCTGCACGGGCTCAGCAGTCATCGTTCCTCCCATGGACGGGATCATGGCCTACCCCGTCCACGGTAGCCGGACACTTCCGGCCCCGTCCCCCCATCGGGTGACGAGGCCGGAAGCGCCTTGACGTGCCGTGGCCGAGGCCCGGCGTCAGCCGGTGTTGCGGAGGCCGGCCGCGACGCCGTTGACCGTCAGGAGCAGGGCGCGGGCGAGCAGCGGGTCGGGGGCCTCGTCGCGGGCCGCGGCCCGGCGCTGGCGGGCCAGCAGGGAGACCTGGAGGTAGGAGATCGGGTCCAGATAGGCGTCGCGGATGGCGAACGTCTGCTGGAGGACCGGGTGGGAGTCGAGGAGCCGCTCACCGCCGGTGATCCGCAGCACCTCGCGGACGGTCAGCTCGTGCTCCGCCTCGATATCGGCGAAGACGTGCTTCAGCTCCTCCGGGACCAGGGTGTCGACGTAGTGGCGGGCGATCCGCAGGTCCGTCTTGGCCAGCGTCATCTCCACATTGCCGAGGAAGTTGCGGAAGAAGTGCCACTTCTCGTACATCTCCTCCAGCACGGAGTCCAGACCGGCCTCGCGCAGCGCCTTGAGGCCCGAGCCGACGCCGAACCAGCCGGGGACGATCTGCCGGGACTGGGTCCAGCCGAAGACCCACGGGATGGCCCGCAGCCCGTCGAGCCCGGCCCCGGAGTCGGGGCGGCGGGAGGGGCGGGAGCCCAGGTGGAGGTCGGCGAGCTGGTCGACCGGGGTGGAGGCGAAGAAGTACGCGGGCAGATCGGGGTCCTCGACGAGCCTGCGGTACGCCGCGTGGGCCGCGTCCGAGACGGTGTCCATCGCCGCGTCCCAGCGGGCCAGGGACTCCACGGACTGGCGGGGCGCGGTGTGCAGCGCGGACGCCTGGAGGGTGGCGGCGACCGTCAGCTCCAGGTTCTCCCGGGCCAGCGAGGGGATCAGGTACTTGTCGGAGATGACCTCGCCCTGCTCGGTCACCTTGATCTCGCCGTCCAGGGTGCCCCACGGCTGGGCCAGGATCGCGTCGGCGGTGGGGCCGCCGCCGCGGCCGACGGTGCCGCCGCGGCCGTGGAAGAGCCGGAGCCGTACGCCGTGCCGGTGGGCGACGTCGCGCAGCCGCCGCTGGGCCCGGTGGATCTCCCACTGCGAGGTGGTGATGCCGCCGAACTTCGACGAGTCGGAGTAGCCGAGCATGACCTCCTGGACATCGCCGCGGAGCGAGACCAGCCGCCGGTAGGAGGGGTCGGAGAGCATCTCGTCGAGGATGACGTCGGCGGCGCGCAGCTCGTCCGTGGTCTCCAGCAGCGGCACGATGCCGATCTTCGCCCAGCCCGCGTGCAGGTCGAGCAGTCCGGCCTCGCGGGCGAGGACCGCGGCGGCGAAGACGTCGTCGGCGCCCTGGCACATGGAGATGATGTACGACTCGATGACCTCGGGCCCGAACCGCTCGAACGCCGACTTCACGGTGTGGAAGACGCCGAGGGTCTTCTCCCCGGCGGCGTCCAGCGGGGCCGGGGTGGGCGCCAGCGGGCGGCGCGAGCGCAGCTCCTTGGCGAGCAGCTTCTGCCGGTACTCGCGGGGCATGTCCGCGTACCGCCAGGACTCCTCGCCGAGCCGGTCGAAGAGCTGGCCGAGGGCGTGGTGGTGGGCGTCGGCGTGCTCGCGGACGTCCATGGTGGCGAGCTGGAGCCCGAAGGCGGCCAGGGTCCGGATGGTGCGGTCCATCCGGCCGTCGGCGAAGAGCCCGCCGCGGTGGGCCCGGAGCGAGGTCTGGATCAGGGTGAGGTCGGCGAGCAGCTCGGCGGTGCCGAGGTAGTCGCGGCCGGGCTCGTGGGCGGTGCCCTTGGCGAGTCTGGTCCGGGTGTTCTCCAGCTTCTGCTGGATGCAGGTGGCCTTGAGGCGGTACGGCTCCTCCGCGTTGAGCCGCTTGTAGCGGGGGCTGATCTCGGGCAGCAGCTCCAGATCGGTCTCCAGCGAGGCGAGCAGCTCGTCGGTGGCCCCGGCGTAGCGGATGGAGTTGGAGAGCAGTCCGCGCAGCGAGTCGACGAGGGCGAGGGCGTCGGTGATGCCGTGCTCGTGCTGGAGGATCAGCACGTCCCAGGTGACGGCGGGGGTGACGTTCGGATTGCCGTCGCGGTCACCGCCGATCCAGGTGCCGAAGGTCAGCGGCCGGGTGCCGGCGGGCAGCTCGACGCCGACCCGCTCCAGCTCGGCGGCGAGGTCCTCCAGGACGTCCCCGACGGCGTTCGCGTGCAGCTCGTCCAGGTAGTAGATGGCGTTGCGGGCCTCGTCTGCGGGCTCGGGGCGGACCACGCGCAGTTCGTCGGTCTGCCAGACGAGGTCGATGTTCTCCGCGAGGCGCAGATCGCAGCGGCGGCGCTCGGCGGACCCGCCCGCGCCGGCGGCGTCGCTCTCCAGCAGCTGGGCGATGCGCCGGAGCTTGTTGAGCACGGAGCGCCGGGCGGCCTCGGTGGGGTGCGCGGTGAAGACGGGCCGGACGTTGAGGTTGCGGACGGTGGCCCGCAGATGGTCGGGGTCGGCGTCCTTGAGGCGGTCGGCGGTCCGGGCCAGCAGCCCGCCCTCGGCGGCCCGCCGTTCGCGCATCTCCCGGCCGCGGTGCACCTGCTCGACGACATTGGCCAGGTGGAAGTAGGTGGAGAACGCGCGGACCAGCTTGCCCGCGGTCGGCAGATCGGTGTCGCCCAGCAGCGCGGCGGCCGCCTCCCCGTCGCTGCGGGTCAGGGCGCGTACGCGCTCGACGAGATCGAGGAGTTCGGATCCCTCCTGCCGGACGATGGTCTCGCCCAGGAGGTCGCCCAGTCGGCGGATGTCGGCCCGGAGTTCTGCGCTGGCCGTGGGTGTCTGGTCGGCACTGCTCACAGGTGCTGCTCCTTGCGGTGTTTGAGCACGTCTGGAGGGGTTCTGGAGTCGGCGGACCGCGCTGTCCGGCAGCTCCCAGGATAGGTGTCCGGCGGTCCGGCGCCGCCAGGAGGGGCTCTTGCCCCCGGGCCGAGCGCTGCCATACTTACGTCGCCGTAGGTTACGCAGCCGTAGCCCGGCTCGGTTACGGCTCCCATTGCGGATATCCCGCCCGTCCCTCCACCCCCCAGGGGATCCTTCATGACGACCAGCCCCGACCTGCTCGACGACGTCCCGGGACCGGGTCCGGGCCCCGATGCCGGCCCGGATACGGGACCCGGCGCGGCAACCGGACCGGGTTCCGGGGAGGAGCCGCCGGATACGGACTCCGGCCCGGACCGGGACGGCGCTCCCGGGGCGGCGGGGCCGGACCCGGCCGGCGGTGCCCTGCCGTTCGCGACGCTCGGCGGTGACGAGAAGCGGTCCGCCGAGCAGCTGGCGCTGATGCTCTTCATCGCGGTCCCCTTCCTGGCGCTGATCGCGGCGGTGCCGCTGGCCTGGGGCTGGGGAGTGAGCTGGCTGGACCTCGGGCTGCTGGTCTCGATGTACTTCATCGCCTGCCACGGCATCACCGTCGGCTACCACCGCTACTTCACCCACGGCTCCTTCAAGGCGAAGCGGCCGCTGCGGATCGCGCTGGCGGTGGCGGGCTCGCTGGCCGTCGAGGGCCCGGTGGTCCGCTGGGTCGCCGACCACCGCAAGCACCACAAGTTCTCCGACGTCGAGGGCGACCCGCACTCGCCGTGGCGGTACGGCGAGACGGTGCCCGCCCTGATGAAGGGCCTCTGGTGGGCCCATATCGGCTGGATGTTCGACACGGAGCGGACACCGCAGCACAAGTACGCCCCGGATCTGATCAAGGACCCGGCGATCCGCCGGATCTCCCGCCACTTCCTCCTCTACACGGTCGTGTCCCTCTCCTTCCCGGCCGTGGTCGGCGGGCTGGTGACCTGGTCCTGGTGGGGCGCGTTCACCGGCTTCTTCTGGGGGTCGCTGGTCCGGGTCGCGCTGCTCCACCACGTCACCTGGTCCATCAATTCCATCTGCCACGCGGCCGGGAAGCGGCCGTTCCGATCACGTGATCGGTCCGGGAACGTGTGGTGGCTCGCGGTGCTGTCGTGCGGTGAGTCGTGGCACAACCTGCACCACGCCGATCAGACGTCCGCGCGCCACGGCGTACTGCGCGGCCAGGTCGATTCCAGTGCCCGGCTGATCCGCTGGTTCGAGAAGCTGGGGTGGGCGTACGACGTCCGCTGGCCCAGCGAGGACCGGCTCGCCGCCCGGCGGGCGGCGTCCCCCGGGACCGCCGGGGCCGCCGACACGGCATGATGGACGACGTGGCGACCGACGGCAGCAGTACCCGTACCCCGATAGACCCGGCGAACGCGGCGGGCGCGGCGACTCCGGCAGGTGCCGGGAAGCCCCGGCCCGCGGCGCGGCGCGGGCGCCGGGTGCGGATGACCGGCGCCGAGCGCCGCCAGCAGTTGCTGGACATCGGTCGCACGCTCTTTGCCGAGAAGGGCTTCGAGGGCACGTCGGTGGAGGAGATCGCCGCGAAGGCGGGGGTGTCCAAGCCGGTGGTGTACGAGCACTTCGGCGGCAAGGAGGGGCTGTACGCGGTGGTGGTCGACCGCGAGATGCGCCAGCTGCTGGACCTGGTGACGGGGGCGCTGACCGCAGGGCACCCCCGGGAGCTGCTGGAGCAGGCGGCCTTCGCGCTGCTCGACTACATCGAGACCTATACGGACGGCTTCCGGATCCTGGTCCGGGACTCGCCGGTCGCCCAGTCGACGGGCACCTTCGCCTCGCTGATCAGCGATATCGCCCGGCAGGTCGAGGACATCCTGGGCCTGGAGTTCAAGCACCGCGGCTTCGATCCCAAGCTGGCCCCGCTCTACGCCCAGGCGCTGGTGGGCATGGTCGCACTGACCGGCCAGTGGTGGCTGGACGCCCGCCGCCCGAAGAAGGCGGAGGTGGCGGCGCATCTGGTCAATCTGGCCTGGCACGGCCTCGACGGCCTGGAGCAGAAGCCGCGGCTGGTGGGCCACCGCAAGAACTGACGCTCGGCGCGGGGGCGCGGGGCGGGAGCCGGGTGGCCGGGTGGCCCGGTGGACGGGTGGCCCGGGGCCGTCCCGGCTGCTCCCCGGAGCGACCCGGGACCGGGCGGGGCGCCGGTCCGCGGGCTGGGGAGCCCGGCAAGATCCGAAAGAGACGACCTAGCGCAGCGGCTTCGTTGCGACGGCGAAGATACGGCGGAACGGGAAGACCGTCCCCCGCGGCCCCGGCGGATACGCCTCCCGCAGCAGTTCGCGGTACTGGCCGAGGAAGGCCTCGGTGGCCCTGGTGTCCTCGCCCAGCTCGGTCAGCACGGGCCGCAGGGCGGTGCCCTTGACCCAGTCCAGGACCGGGTCCTCGCCGGTCAGCAGCTGGTAGTACGTGGTCTCCCAGACGTCGGTCGTACAGCCGAGTCCGGTCAGCAGGTCCAGATACTCCGCCGGGGCGAGCACATGGGCGAAGTTCCGCCCGCGGTCGCCGAGCCGCTCCCGCCACTCCGGCCGGCCGCACAGGGTGCCCAGCAGGGCGTGGCTGGGGGCGTCGTAGTTGCCGGGGACCTGGAAGGCGAAGCTGCCGCCGGGGGTGAGCGCGTCGACCCAGCGGGCGAAGGAACCGGCGTGGCCGGGGACCCACTGGAGCGCCGCGTTGGAGACGATCAGGTCGTACGGCCCGTCGGGCGTCCAGTCCGTGATGTCGGCCTCGCCGAACGCGAGCCGGCCGCCGCCCGGGGTGAGCCCGGCGTAGTCCTTCTCGGCGAGGGCGAGCATCTCGGGCGAATTGTCGAAGCCGGTGATCCCGGCGGCGGGCCAGCGGTCGGCGAGCAGGGCGGTGACATTGCCGGGGCCGCAGCCGAGGTCGGCGATCCGGGCCGGCCCGCCGCCGGCCGCCGGTGCGACCGGGTCGGGGATCCGGGCCAGCAGGTCCAGGAACGGACGGGCCCGGTGACCCGAATGGCGGAGGTACTGACGGGGGTCCCAGACGGGCGCGGAAGTCACGGTGGCAGCTCCCTCGGAAGGAACACGGGGCAGATACGGAACGGGGTTACCGCCCGTCCCTGCCCTACCATCCACCACATTATCTCTTGACGTCAAGAGACTTCACATCGACAGACCCTCTACACTGATCGTCATGGAGGACGAGGTCGATCGACTGGTCGCAGCTTGGCGCCGCGAGCGCCCCGACCTCGACGTGGAACCGCTTGAGGTGCTCAGCCGGGTCTCCAGGCTGGCCCGTCATCTCGACCGGGCCCGGCGGCTCGCCTTCTCGGAGCACGATCTGGAGCCCTGGGAGTTCGACGTCCTGACGTCGCTGCGGCGCGCGGGCGCGCCCTATCAGCTCTCCCCCGGCCAGCTGCTCACCCAGACCCTGGTGACCTCGGGCACGATGACCAACCGGATCGACCGCCTGGCCAAGAGGGACCTGGTGGAGCGGCTGCCGGACCCCACGGACCGGCGTGGCGTGCTGGTCCGGCTCACCCCGGAGGGGCGCGACCGCGCGGACCGCGCGCTCGCCGGGCTGCTCGCCCAGGAGCGCGCGATCCTCGCGGAGCTCTCCCGCGCCCAGCGGGCTGAGCTGGCCGCCCTGCTACGCCAGCTGACCGCCCCGTTCGACAACATTCCCGGCTAGTCCGCCGGCCAGTTTGACCGCCGGATCGGCGGGACCGACACCCGCTCTGCGGGCGAGGGCGACGGCCGCGAGCGTCGAGTGCACCCCCAGCTTGCCGAGGACGTTCTGCATATGCGTCCGGACGGTGTGCGGGGAGAGGAAGAGGCGCTCGGCCACCGCTTTGCGCCCCAGCCCCGCGACCATGCACCGCAGCACCTCGCGCTCGCGCGGGGTGAGCGACTCGACCAGACGCTCGCTCTCGGTCCGGTGCTTGCGCGCGGCGGTCAGCTCCCGCAGTACGCCGGTGAGGAGAGCGGGCGGCAGATGGGTCTCGTCGCGCAGCACACCCCGGATCACGGCCAGCAGTCGCTGGAGTGAACAGTCCTTGGCAACCCAGCCGGAGGCACCCGCCTGGAGGGCGAGGGCCGCGCGGCGCGGGTCGTCCTTCTCGGCGAGGACCACACAGCGGACCGCGGGCTGGCCGGATCGCACCCCCGCCACCAGGCTCAGTCCGTCCACCAGACCGTCCAGGGCGTCACCCCCGTCGTCGGGAACGGCCCGCGGGACCGGCGCACGGGCGCCGGGCCCCGGTGGCACCACGGCCCCCAGGTCGGCATCGACCAGCATCACGTCGAACGGCCGCCCGTCGGCAACCGCTCGCTCCAGACATCGCAACGCGGCAGGCCCGCTGCCCGCGGCTCCGACGTCCACATCGGGCTCGGCAGCCATGGCTGCGGCGAGCGACTCGGCGAAGATTCGGTGGTCGTCCACCACCAGGACCCGGATACGGATCACAGACACACCCCCTGTGTCGGAGGACGGCTCGGTGCGAACAGATCGTCCGAGACGGACCTCGGTCCCGCCCGGCCGTCGCCGCGCTGTGACTGAAATACCCCGCCTCGGGCCGCGTACCCCGCTGTCTCGTCCCCTGATCAACACCGGCCCCCACCGGTGTTGAGCATCAGAGTACGGACGGCAGGCGGAAGCGGAAGCGTATTTGCAGAACTGATGACCAGGTCTGGGGAATGAGTTGTACTAGGAAGTTACCGGTGGGTTGAGTGGGAAGGAAGGGGCAACCGGTGTTCGGCGGCCCCCGATCCCGGCCGGCGGGCCCATCGCAGGGTGATCGCGGGCCGGGGCAGAACCGGAAGCCGCGGGGTCGGCCGGATCCCGTCGCTCCGGCCCGTCGCCCCCGGCGGGCCGCCCCGGCTCCCGGGCGGGCGGGGCCGCGGGCGCGTGATGTTTCCGGGGTATGGCGGAGCGCGTGATTTCCTTCGCCGGGGCGGGATTTCTTGACACGCTGGAGCGGTGCCGAAGAGGCTGGAAGCCGGACCGGGGGATCCTGATGTGTCACCACATCCTGGGATCCGTCCCTCGGTTGTCCGGAAGTCCCGGCGGAGCCTGAGCCCCTCCGCCGGGCCCGGTCCGGCGGGCGGAGCGTCTTCGCGGCGCACCGTCCGCGCCCGCCGAGGCGCACATCCCCGTGCGCGCCCGGGAACGGTCCCGCCGGCCGGCCGTGCCGCAGTGCCCGGCCCTCCTCTCCGGCCGGACCGTTCCCCCGGGCCCGGCGGCCGCTCCGCGCGGGCTTGTGCGGCGCGGGCTGATGCCTCAGACGAGTGTGCGGGTGCGGGTGCGGGCGAACTCCCAGGCGTCCGCGACGATATCGGCCAGCGCCGGACGGGACGGGACCCAGCCCAGCCGGTCCCGGGCCACCGCCGCCGAGGCGACCAGTACGGCCGGGTCCCCCGGGCGGCGCGGCGCGAGCGTCTCCGGCACCGGGTGCCCGGTGACCTTCCGTACGGTCTCCACCACCTCGCGGACCGAGAAGCCGCTGCCGTTGCCCAGGTTGCAGACGAGCTGTTCACCGGGGCGGGCCGCGGCCAGCGCCCGTACATGGGCCTCGGCGAGATCCGCGACATGGATGTAGTCGCGGACGCAGGTGCCGTCGGGGGTCGGGTAGTCGTCGCCGTAGACCGCGACGGACTCCCGCCGCCCGAGGGCGACATCGAGGACGAGCGGGATGAGATGCGACTCGGGCTCGTGGCGCTCCCCCAGCCCCCCGTACGCCCCGGCGACGTTGAAGTAGCGCAGACAGACCGCCGCCAGGCCGTGGGCCCGCGCCTCGCCGCCGATCATATGGTCGACGGCGAGTTTGGTGGCGCCGTAGGGATTGGTGGGCGCGGTGGGGTCGGTCTCGGTGACGGGGGTGCGGACGGGCTCCCCGTACACCGCGGCGCTGGAGGAGAAGACGAGGGTACGGACCCGGGCCGCGCGCATCGCGGCGAGCAGGGCGATCGTGCCGCCGACGTTGTTCTCCCAGTACTTCCCGGGGTCGGCGACGGACTCGCCGACCTGGGAGGAGGCGGCGAAGTGCAGCACCCCGTCGAAGGAGGGGTCCAGCAGGCGGGCCGCGTCCCGGATGTCTCCCTCGGTGAAATCCGCGCCCTCGGGCACGCCGTCGCGGAATCCGGTGGAGAGGTCGTCGAGGACGACGACCCGGTGCCCGGCCTCCAGGAGCCGGCGGCCGACGATCCCCCCGATATAGCCGGCTCCTCCGGTGACCAGGTACTTGCGGCCATGGGTCATATTGCCAGCGCCTCTCGCGGTGAGCCGGGTCCCCTCCGGGGCGGGCGGGGGGTGTGCATCCACCCTTGGGGCAAGGCGAGTTGGGTACGGCGGAGGCGCGCGGGCCGTTCACCCTCCGGGGCGTCGGGGCGACAACGTGTTCCACCCGGTGGAGTGCTGTGCCGGGTGCCCCTTCTTGCTCTCACCGCCCCTGTTTCCGTACCGCACGAGGAGGTGCCTCTCCCTCTGCCGGCGACGGCGCGAGAACGCTTTTAGGGGCGCGAGGAACTGCGCGACAAGCCACGGGCGGCGTGCGGACGCTCACACAGACATCACCCCGCTGGGCGCGGCGCCGCGGGCAGGTGCAGGGCGGCGCCGGGTCGCGGGGCCCCGGGGCGCAGGGCCCCGGCAGCTATCGGCGCTCAGGGGCGTGCAGGGCCCTGAGGCTGGCGGCGCGCACGGGCGGTACGGGGCCCGGGGGCCGCCGCTCAGGGGTGGCGCGGGCCCCCGGGGCTCAGCGCGGGGGTGGGGCGGCGCGGTCGAGGAGGCCCGTGCGGGCCGCCAGCGCCGCCGCCTCCAGCCGCGAGCCCACCCCGAGTTTCATCAGCACCCGCTGCACATGCGTGCGCGCCGTGCTCGGCGCGATGCCCATGCCCGCCGCGATCAGCCGGGTGTCCTCGCCCTCGGCGACCCGCACCAGGACCTCCACCTCGCGCGGGGTGAGCAGGCGCAGCAGCCGCTGGCCCTCGTCGTCGGGCTGCGAGACCGGGTTGAGCAGTTCGGCGAACGCCCCCTGGAGCAGGGCGGGGGCCACCACCGCCTCGCCCGCGCGGGCCTTGACCATGGCGCGCTCGACGCCCTCGATACGCTCGTCGTGGCGGACATAGCCCGCCGCGCCCGCGGCGAACGCGGCCGCTATGCCCCAGGGGCTGGGCACCGGGCCCAGCACCACCACCGCGACCTGGGGGCGCTCGCGCCGGATCCGGACGATCGGGTCGAAGACGCCCGGCTCGGCCGGGCACGCGGTCCCCAGCAGGCACACCTCGGGAGCCCGGGTGACCACCAGGTCCGCCGCGCCCGCGACGGGCGCCGTCGCGGCCAGCACCCGGTGTCCCCGCAGCTTCAACGCCGAGGCGAGCGCCTCGGCGTGCAGTCGGTGATCGTCGACCACCATGAGCCGCACGCCCATCGAGCAACTCCCCTCCCCCGGTGCAACCTGCCCCGGCAAGCTACACGCCTGTTCGACATCGCGCGCCCCGAGTCGGCGGAAGTACCCAAGACTGCCGAATACACCGCACATCAGGGCCACTTATGACCATGGCATGACCGCCCCATGACCAAAAGACGGCGGCCCGGTACGGGAACTCCCCGTACCGGGCCACTACTGTTCCGCGAATCAGGCTTCCCCGCAGCAGTACCAGGGGGACCGTAGGGCGAAAACCGGTCGCCTTTTCAACTTTCTGTCGTAAATGCAACTGCCAGATAACTCGTGAACGTAGAAGTTCCGGCGGCGCCCATCAACTCCTCGCTCAGATAGAGCCGCCCGTCGGCATAGAGATACTCGGAACCGCTGACGAGGAACTTGCGTTCCTTGTCGATCGACTGTTCGTCGGCCGGATTCTCCATCAGCAGGGTGGCCCGGAGGGCGTTGCCGTCGAGGCTGACCACCTGGCCGCCCTTGCGGTACGGCGGCTGCTTGTAGGCGATCACGGAACCGCCCTCCATCCGCAGCGGCACCAGGGTGTAGCCCTCGCCCGCGTCGGCCCGCCCCGGCAGCGGCTTCCCGGTGGTCAGGTCGAACGACACGATCTCGTTGGTCCGCCCGTAACCGCTCCCGCCGCTCTCGTGCGGGGAGGTCGGCAGATAGAGCCGGCCGTTGCCGACGACGACGCTGGTGCAGGACTCGACGTCCGTCGCGCCGCACCGCGCCTCGTAGCGGTCGCCCGTCGCGGGCACCTTCGCCAGGAGCTTGCCCTGGTCGTCGATGGAGAAGAAGTCGGAGATGCCGTACTTCCCGGTGTCGCCGACATCGGCCGCGACGACCAGCGGTTTGGTGCTGACGATGCTGGCGTACTCCACGCCCTTCGGCATCTTGTACGAGAACCGGGGCTGCCCGCTGACCGGGTCGACGGGCTGGATGGTGAGCTGCTCGTTGCCGTAGGTGCCGCAGGAGCGGACGGCGACCAGCGCGGGCCCGCCGCCGTAGCCGCGGTCCTCGCAGTCCGCGTCGGACGAGGTGGGCTTCCAGCGGACGGCACCGGTGGCGAGGTCGAAGGCGGCGCCGCCGCTGAGACCGCCCGCGGCGACCGTGGCCCCGCTGACCGTGACCTCCTCGAAGCGGATGGGGGTGTCACCGCGCAGCGGGGAGGTGACGGACTTGCGCCACAGCAGCTTGCCGCCCGCCAGGTCGACGACGCCGACCTCGGAGCACGGCTGGTAGCGGCCGGTGCCGGAGGCGGCCCGGGGCGCGGGCTCGAAGAGGATCGCGGTCTTGTCGTCGGCCGACTTGTGGCGCGAGGCGCCGCAGGTCTGGCCGGGCAGCGGGACCCGCCAGAGCACGGTGCCCTTGTCCCGGTCGTAGCCGGTGATCTCGTTCAGGCCCGGCTTCACGAACGCCTTGTCCGTGACCCAGGAGCCCTTGAACGAGGAGACCTCCTTGTTCGCCGGCTGGGGCAGGGTGAAGGCGAGCCGGGACGCGGTGTTCCCGGGAGCCTTCCCGGTGCCGTCCGAGTCCTTGCCGCCGCTGCCCTTCCCGCCGTCGTCCTTGCCGCCCTTGCCACCCCCGCTGTCGGCGGTGGTGTCCTTCTTGCCCTTGCGGCCGCCGCCGTCGGTCGCGCTGTACAGCACCCCGCCGCCGATGATCAGTACGACCGCGGTGACCGCGGCGATGACGATCTTCGTCCGGGTGCCGGGCTTCTTCCCGGGAGGCTGCGGCCCGCCGGGCGGCACGGCGGCCGTGGGCTGGGTCGGATAGCCGTACGGGGACCCGGGCGGGCCCGGCGGGAAGCCGTAGCCCTGGGGCTGTGCCGGGTAGCCGGGCGGCGGGGGTGGCTGCTGCCCGGGGTAGCCGTAGCCGGGGGGCGGCGCCACGGGGGGTGCCTGCGGCGGGCCGAAGCCGCCCGGCGGCGGCTCCTGGGGCGCGCCGAACCCACCGCCCTGCGGGGGCGGACCGGACGGCGGCGGCGGGGGTCCCCCCACACCGCCGGGCGGGGGCGGAGGGGGCGGGGGCGGCTGGCTCATGAGCAGAACACCTCGTCGGCGAAGAAGCGGAGGAGCGGAGGAGCAGAGGAACGAAGGAGCGGTTGCGCGGGGGGTGGGAGGAGAAGCGAGAAGGGGCCGTCCGGTGGGCGGCCGAGTGGCCGGGCAGGAGGCCGAAAGCCGGGAGGCGGCGGTACGGCACGGCGGGGGCGGGGCAGCGGGTGCCCGCCCCCGTGCGTCAGGGGCCGAACGCCAGCATCGTCGGAGTCTTCAGCTCCTCCGCGTCGTTCGCCGCGCTCACCCGGCGCGCCACCAGATACACGCGTCCGGCTTCGTACAGCACATCCACCGAGTAGAAGGAGTTCTCGGTCTTGGCGGCGGCCTCGGGGTGGCGCAGCAGGGTCCTGGGCGCGCCGCCCGCCGGGCCGATCGCCGCGACCGAGCCCCCGGAGTCGTACGACGGCTCGCGGTAGACGATCAGGTCGCGGCCGTTCATCCGGACCGGCACCGCGGCGGTGTCGCCGCCGGAGGGCGCCCGCCACTTGGGGCGGCCGGTGTCGAGGTCGAAGGCGATGATCTCGTTGCCGCCCGCGCCGGTCCCGCGCGCGGGCTCGGTGGCCAGATAGAGGGTCTTCGGATCGGCGACGACGCCCTGGCAGCCCTCCAGGTTCTGCCCGAAGATCACGAAGGAGCCGCCGCAGCCGACCCGGAACTTCTCCTTGCCGCCCGAGATCGGGGCGCGCATCGTGCCGTCCGGCTTGAGCGCCACCACGGTCCACGACTTGGGCTCGCGTTTGACCAGCGAGACGACGATCGGGTCGGCGGAGTAGACCTTGTCGATCTCCCAGCCGGCCGGTGCGTCGAAGGACCAGCGCGCCTTGCCGGTGGCCGGGTCGACCTGCTGGAGCCGGTGCTTGGGCTTCTTGTAGTCGCCGGTGGGGCAGCTCACCGCGGCCAGCAGCCGGGCGCCGCCCGCGTAGGCGAACGGCTTGCAGCCGGTCCGGGGGCCGGTGAAGAGCCTGCGGCCGTCCTTCACGGAGAAGCCGTACGAGACTCCGGTGGCACCCGCGGCGACCGTGTCGCCGCTGATGGCGAGGGTGTGGTCGGAGAGTCCGAGGAAGCCCTTCTCCTCCGGGATCTGCGCCTTCCAGAGCACCTTGCCCGAGGCGAGGTCGATGCTGCGCAGCTCACGGCAGCGGGCGCCGTCGCCGTCGCGGTCCTTGATGCCGACGACGACGGTTCCGCCGGTGGACGGCCGCGGGGTCGCGGAGCAGGCCTCCCGCTCCAGCGGCACGGTCCACTTCTTGGCACCGTCGGTGGCCGAGTAGCCGACGACCTGCTTGTACATGGCCTTCGCGATGATGCCCCGATGGCTCCACGGGCCGTGGACCTCGGCACCGCCGCGGGGCAGGTCGACATCGTTGCGGGTGACGAAGAGGGCCCGGGCGTCCCCGGGCGCGCGGTCGGCGTTGAGGTCGGTGCCGTCCGGATCGCGCTCCGTACCGGCACCTCGGCCGCCGCCGGGCGACGGGCTGCCGGAGGGCGAGGAGCCGGCGGAGGGTCCGGGGGTGGCCGGTTCGCCCGCGCCGGTCTTCCGGTCGTCCTTGCCGTCGTCGTTGCCGACGACGGCGTACGTACCGGCTCCGGCGACCAGCAGGGCGGCGACGCCCGCGGCGATCAGCAGCGGGGTGCGCCGCTTTCCGGCGGAGCCGGTGGAGGTGGCGGGGGTGGTGGGAGTGGCGGGGCCGGTGGGGCCGTACGGGCCGGTCTGCTGGTACGGGTACGCCTGGCCGTACTGCGGCGGGCCCGCATAGGGCCCGGTCTGCTGGTACGGGGCCTGCTGGTACGGGGCCTGCGGATACCCGCCCTGCGGGGCACCGGCGTACGGACCGGCGGCGGCGCCGGGGGCCGCGCCGGGGGCGGTCTCGTGGCCCGCGCCGGGGGCGCCGGGGAACCCGCCGTACGGGGCCGGATCCTGCGGCGCCCGACCGTACGGGGCCTGGCTGTACGGTGCCTGGCCGTGCGCTGCCGGGTCCTGCGGGGCCGGGTCGTACGGGGCCGGAGGGGCCGGCGGGGGGCCGGGCGGCGGCGGGGGTATGTACGGCGGCTGTGCCGGGGCCGGGGCCCCGTGCCGCTCCCCGTACGCATACCCCGGACCGGCGCCGGGGACGGGTTCCGGGCCCGGCTGCGGACCGGTCCCCGGGGCGGCGCCGGAACCGGGTTCCGGGTAGCCGTAGCGCGGGTCCGCGGACCGGGGATCCCCGGGGGCGTCGCCGTCCCCCGGTACGTCTTGGCTGGGACGCTGGGACATCAGCGCATCCCCCTTCGTACGGTCCTGGGTCCGGCGGCCTCCCCCGCTTCTCCGGTACCCGGACCGTGCACTGCCGGCCGGTATCCGTGTTCCGGAGAGGAGCGTTGCGAACCTGGAGCCGTATTCTCACGGCAGTCGAGCGGAGCTTCTTTCTATCACCCGGGTCAGTTCGCAAAAGGGGCCGGTCCGCGCCTGTCACCAGGGGCGGACCGGCTCGTGACGGCGCCGTTATGAAGCCCGCACACGACCCTCACGGACCGGCCGGGGCCGTACGGAACCGGGGCTTCAGACGTCCTCGGCCAACTCCATCCAGCGGCCTTCCAGTTCCTCCCGCTGCCCGGCGAGGGACCGCAGTTCGGCGTCCAGCTCGGCGACCCGCGCGAAGTCGGTGGCATTGGCTGCGATCTTGTCGTGGACCGCCGTCTCCTTCTCCGCGAGCTTGTCCAACTGGCGCTCGATGCGCTGGAGCTCCTTCTGCGCGGCCCGCAGCTCACCCGCCGACCGGGTCTTCGTCTCCGGCGCGGCGGCGGACTTCGCGGGGGCGGGCGCCGGGGCGGCGGACTCCGCGGCGGCGCGCCGCCGCTCCAGGTACTCGTCGATTCCGCGCGGCAGCATCCGGAGGGTCTTGTCGCCCAGCAGGGCCAGCACCCGGTCCGTGGTCCGCTCGACGAAGAACCGGTCGTGGGAGATGACCACCATCGAGCCGGGCCAGCCGTCGAGGAGGTCCTCCAGCTGGGTCAGGGTCTCGATGTCCAGGTCGTTGGTGGGCTCGTCGAGGAAGAGCACGTTCGGCTCGTCCATCAGCAGCCGCAGCAACTGGAGCCGGCGGCGCTCACCGCCGGAGAGGTCGCCGACCGGCGTCCACTGCTTCTCCTTCACAAAGCCGAACTGCTCGCAGAGCTGTCCCGCCGTCATCTCCCGGCCCTTGCCGAGGTCGACGCGGTCGCGGATCTGCTGGACGGCCTCCAGCACCCGCAGCGTGGGCGGCAGCTCGGTCACGTCCTGGGAGAGATAGGCCAGCCGTACCGTTTTGCCGACCGTGATCCGCCCGGCGGCGGGCTGTACCTCGCCCTCGGTCCGAGCGGCCTCGGCCAGCGCCCGCAGCAGCGATGTCTTGCCCGCGCCGTTCACGCCGACCAGGCCGATCCGGTCACCGGGGCCCAGCTGCCAGGTCAGATGCTTCAGCAGCAGCTTCGGCCCGGCCTGGACGGTCACGTCCTCCAGGTCGAAGACGGTCTTCCCGAGCCGGGCGGAGGCGAACTTCATCAGCTCGCTGGTGTCCCGCGGCGGCGGGACGTCGGCGATCAGCTCGTTGGCGGCCTCGATGCGGTAGCGGGGCTTGGAGGTCCGGGCCGGGGCGCCGCGCCGCAGCCAGGCCAGCTCCTTCCGCATCAGGTTCTGCCGCTTGGTCTCCTCGGTGGCGGCGATCCGCTCCCGCTCGGCCCGGGCGAACACGTAGTCGCTGTAGCCGCCCTCGTACTCGTAGACCGAGCCGCGCTGGACGTCCCACATGCGGGTGCAGACCTGGTCCAGGAACCAGCGGTCGTGGGTGACGCAGACCAGGGCCGAGCGGCGGTTCCGCAGATGTTCGGCGAGCCAGGCGATGCCCTCCACGTCGAGGTGGTTGGTGGGCTCGTCGAGGATGATCAGGTCCTGCTCGGCGATCAGCAGCTTGGCCAGGGCGATCCGGCGCCGCTCACCGCCGGAGAGCGGGCCGATGACGGTGTCGAGCCCGTCGGGGAAGCCGGGCAGCGAGAGCCCGCCGAAGAGGCCGGTGAGCACATCGCGGATCCGGGCGCTGCCCGCCCACTCGTGGTCGGCGAGATCGCCGATGACCTCGTGGCGGACGGTGGCCTCGGGGTCCAGGGAGTCGTGCTGGGTGAGCACGCCGAGCCGCAGCCCGCCGCTCTGGGTGACCCGGCCCGTGTCGGGCTCCTCCAGCTTGGCCAGCATGCGGATGAGGGTGGTCTTGCCGTCGCCGTTGCGGCCGACGACACCGATGCGGTCCCCTTCGGAGACGCCGAGGGACACGGAGTCGAGCAGGGCACGCGTTCCGTACACCTTGCTGACTGCCTCGACATTGACCAGATTGACGGCCATTACTCTCCTGCGTAGGGGCGGGCGGATCGGCCTCCCAGGGTAGTCGGGCCGCGGACGGCCCCCGCGCGGCCGGGTGATCACCCCGGCGGGCGGACGGACGGGCGGGCGGGTAGGCGGGCGGGCGGGCGGACGGGCCGGGCTCGGCAGCGCGCGGCGGCCGGGTTCGGCGGTACGCCGTACGGCGGGAGGCGCCGGGAGGGCTCAGCCGTGCCGGGGCGGGCGGAGTCCGCGGCCCGCGCGTTCGACCAGGAACCAGCCCGCGAGGGCCGCGGCGACGGCGGCCGGGGCGGTGACCGGGACCGCGATCAGGGTGGCGGACCTGCCGTCGAGCAGTCCGTCGTACCCCACCAGCGACAGCCCGAGGATCCCGGCGAGACAGAGCGTGATCCCGGCGGCGGCGAGCGGGCCGGACCCGCCGGGGGTGCCGGGCCCGCCGGGGGCTTCGGGGGTGCCGGACCCGCTCGGGGTGCCGGAGGGCGGGCCCGGGATTCCGGCCGACCCGGCCGGCCCGCAGGTCGCGGGGCTGCCGGATGCCCCGGCCCCCGGCGGGGCGGGCCGTGGCGCGGGGCGTTCGAAGCGGCGGAAGGCGGCCACCAGGGCGGCGGTGAGGACGGCCGCCGCCAGCAGCCTCGGCGGGGTCTGCGCCCACCAGGCGCCCGAGGCGGGCTCCGGCAGCGCGGTGCCCAGCCCGAGCAGTACGGCGTACACCCCCAGCAGTGCGGTCAGATGCCAGAGGAACGCGGTCATCGCGACGCCGTTCGCGGCGACCACCCCGCGCCATACCCGGGCCCGCCCGGCGAACCGCGTGCCCGGCCCGCGCAGCAGGCAGGCCGCGCCGACCAGCCAGAGGCCGTGGCAGAGCAGGGCCAGCGTCGGCGGTGCCATGTTGGAGACCTTCTCGCCGGGCATCCCGACCATCGAGAGGGGGTACGGCCCGAGGGCCACCAAGGCCGCCGCGCCCGCCAGGCCGCCGCCCGCGAGCAGGGCGGGCCGGGTGAGGAGCCCGTCGGCGGCGAGGAAACCGAGCTGGTGGACGGCGAGCCAGACGAAGGCGAAGTTCAGGAACGCGGCGTACTCCACGCCGAACACGAACCGGGCCGTGTCGACGGCGGCGGCCGCGGCGAGCAGCCCGCCGAAGGCGCCCCAGCGGTAGCGCTCGTGCAGCCTCAGCAGCGGCGGGGTGAGGGCGACCATCGCGAGATAGACGCCGATGAACCAGAGCGGCTGGGTGATCAGCCGGAGCGCGGGCCCGGCCGGGCCCGCGTCGCCGCCGCCCGCCCACTGGACCGCCAGCGCCAGCGCGCCCCACACCAGGACGAAGACCATCGTGGGCCGCAGCAGCCGCTGGAGGCGAGCCCGCTGGAAGTCCGCGTAGACGGAGCGGCCGGGGGCGCGGCGGGCGAGGGAGCGGTACGACAGGGCGTGGGCGAAGCCGCCGACGAAGAAGAACACCGGCATCACCTGGAGCACCCAGGTCAGTATCTGGAGGCCGGGGACGACGGCGAGCAGATTCCCGATCCGCGCGCCGTCACCGTCACCACCGCCGTCACCGTTGCCGTCGTCGACCGCGGCCATCAGCCAGTGGCCGAGGACCACGACAGCGAGGGAGGCGACCCTGAGCAGGTCGACGTAGCGGTCCCGGGTGGCGGGGGTGGCGTCGGCGAGCACGCGGACTGCGGTGGTCATCCGCCCACGGTCGCCCGGGCGCGGGCCCGGCCGTCAGGGTGCCGCTACTCAGTTCCGGACTGAGTACCCCGGGGCCGGGCGCCGGTCCCGGGGTCCGGCGCGGTGAACAGGTGCCCGGGGTCCGGCGCGGTGAACAGGTCCCCGGAACCCTGTGGTGAACGGGCGCCCGGGGACCTGCGGCGGGCGCGTGCCCGGGACCCTTCGGCGGACAGGTGCCCGGCCCGGTCAGATGACCGGCGGGCGGCCCAGCTTCGTCATCCGCCATACGGTCCGCCAGCGCATCGGGCGGCGCGGCGGGCAGGGCGTCCGCACGCCCTCCACGAAACCGCCGAACCAGGCGCGCAGCCCGCTCGCGGACCGGGTCCGCAGCAGGGTGAGCGCGGTCCATACGCCCAGATAGAGCGGGACCAGCAGGGCGGGGAGGTGGCGTTTGGCGAGCCAGACGCGGTTGCGGGCCACCATGCGGTGGAAGACGGCGTGCCGGGTGGGCGAGGTCCAGGGGTGCCGGAGGACCAGCTCCGGCTCGTAGAGGATCTTCCAGCCGTGGTCGAGGGCCCGCCAGGCGAGGTCGGTCTCCTCGTGGGCGTAGAAGAACGCCTCGGGCCAGTCCCCGGTCTGCTCCAGCATCTTCATGGAGATGCCGTGGCCGCCGCCGAGGAAGGTGGTGACATAGCCGCGGCGCATCGGGTCGCTCGCCCGCAGCCGCGGGACATGGCGGCGGGCGGTACGGCCCTGCTCGTCGGCGATCCGGAAGCTGACGACGCCGAGGGCCTCGTCCGCCTCGTACAGCTTCACCAGTCTGCTGAAGACATCGGTGTCGATCAGCAGACCGTCGTCGTCGAGGTCGACGAGGATGTCGACGTCGCCGAGTTCGCGCAGTTTGGCGATGGCGGCGTTACGGCCGCCGGTGACTCCGAGGTTCTCGGGCAGTTCGACGCCGGTGACCCCGTCGGGCAGCGGCGGCAGGGGCGCGCCGTTGCCGACGACCACGATCCGGCTCGCCGGGGTGTCCTGCCGCGCGACCGAGTCGAGCAGCTCCCCCAGTTCGGCGGGGCGGTTGCCCATGGTCAGGATCGCGACGCCGACGCGCGGTTGACGCACCAATGAACTCTCCACTCCTCAAGGGTGATGCGTTCGGATGCTAACCGCTGATGGTCTCCGGCCGGACATGCGGAGGGGCCCCAGCGGCCGGGACGGCCGGTGGAGCCCCTCCTGTGCCCAGGGTCAGCGGGTGCCCGCGACGCCCTCGAAGCCGCCGCCGGAGTCGACGTCCGTGGCCCAGCCGAAGCCGAAGCCCGAGGCGTAGGAGTGCGGCGTCTCCGCGAAGCCGAACCACTCGCCCGCGGCGAAGATGTTGTGCGGGTCGCCGGAGGCGACGTACTGCCCGCCGCCGCCCGCGGTCACGGGCTCGTGCGCCTGCGCGGGAGCCGCGACGGCGGCCAGGGCCAGCGCGGCACCGGCGGTCACCAGTGCCTTGCCCAGGATGCTCTTCATGGGTTCCTCTCCGAGCCCGGTCATCGGAACGGGGCTCGGGCCCAATCGACCACGGGGCAGCAGGTGGTGACGGCACCACACACCGGGCGCGCCGCGCCGATCACCCGAAAAGATTCCGGCGGCGTACGGCCCATGGACGCACGCATGTCCGGAGGGTCGACCGGGCGGGGCGGGCGCGGGCGGCGCGTCCGGGGAGGCGTGGGCGGCGCGTGCCCGGCAGCGCGAGGGCGCGGGCAGCGGCGCGGGCAGGGCGGCCCGGGGGTACGGGCAGGGCGGCTCGGGGGTACGGGCGGGTCCGGTGAAGGGCCGTCCGGGAGGCCGGCCGGGCCCGCCCCCGGGTCAGACGACGGTCGCCCCCGGCGCGGGGGACGACGCGGCACGGGCCGTACGGCAGGTTCCGGAGGCCCGCAGGGCGGCGGCGACGGAGGCCGCCGTGTCAGCGTCCTTCACCAGGAACGCGGTCGTCGGCCCCGAGCCGGAGACAATGGCGGCGAGCGCCCCCGCCGCCAGGCCCGTGTCGAGGGTTCCGCGCAGATCCGGGCGGAGGGAGAGCGCGGCGGGCTGGAGGTCGTTGGCGAGCGCGGCGGCCAGCGCGGGGGCGTCGCCCGAGCGCAGGGCGGCCAGCAGTTCCGGGGTGGCCTCGGGGACCGGGACGTCCGTGCCCTCGGTGAGCCGGTCGAACTCGCCGTACACCGCCGGGGTCGACAGTCCGCCTTCGGCGAGGGCGAACACCCAGTGGAAGGTGCCACCGGTGTCGAGGGGGGTGAGCTTCTCGCCGCGGCCGGTGCCCAGCGCGGCACCGCCGACCAGGCTGAACGGGACGTCGGAGCCCAGTTCGGCGCAGATGTCGAGGAGTTCGGCGCGGGTGGAGTCCAGCCCCCAGAGCGTGTCGCAGGCGAGCAGCGCGGCGGCTCCGTCGGCGCTGCCGCCCGCCATACCGCCCGCGACGGGGATGTCCTTGGCGATATGGAGGTGGACGGCGGGCTCGATGCCGTGGCGCGCGGCGAGCAGCAGCGCGGCGCGGGCGGCGAGATTGCTGTGGTCCAGCGGCACCTGGTCGGCGCCGGGGCCCTCGCAGGTGACGGTGAGGGTGTCGGCGGGGTGGGCGGTGACCTCGTCGAAGAGGGAGACGGCGAGGAAGACATTGGCCAGGTCGTGGAAGCCGTCGGGGCGGGCGGCGCCGACCGCGAGCCGGACGTTGACCTTGGCGGGGACGCGTACGGTGACGGCTCCGGCGGGCGCCGTACGGGCCTCAGGGGCGGGGCTCACGAGGTCACGGGACTCGGTACGCGGCTCGGGGGCGGTCACGCGGTCACCCCCGCGGGCTTCGCCTCGGCGATCCGGGCGAACTCCTCGACCGTCAGGGCCTCCCCGCGGGCCTGCGGCGAGATCCCGGCGGCGACCAGCGCCTGCTCGGCGAGGACCGGGGAGCCCGCCCAGGAGGCGAGGGCCGCGCGCAGGGTCTTGCGGCGCTGGGCGAAGGCCGCGTCGACGACGGCGAAGACCTCGCGCTTCGTCGCGGTCGTCTTCGGGGGCTCCCGGCGGACCAGGGAGACCAGCCCGGAGTCGACGTTGGGCGCGGGCCAGAAGACGTTCCGGCCGATGGACCCGGCGCGCTTGACGTCGGCGTACCAGTTCGCCTTGACGGAGGGAACCCCGTACACCTTGTTCCCCGGCTCGGCGGCGAGCCGGTCCGCGACCTCGGCCTGCACCATGACGAGGGTCCGCTCGATGCTGGGGAAGCGGTCGAGCATATGCAGCAGTACGGGTACGGCGACGTTGTACGGGAGGTTGGCGACGAGCGCGGTGGGCGGCGGCCCCGGCAGCTCCTCCACCAGCATGGCGTCGGAGTGCACCAGCGAGAACCGGGGCGCCCGCTCCGGCAGCCGGGCCAGGATCGTGGCGGGCAGCGCGGCCGCCAGGACATCGTCGATCTCCACGGCGACGACCTGCTCCGCGGCCTCCAGCAGCGCCAGGGTGAGCGAGCCGAGCCCGGGGCCCACCTCGACGACGGTGTCGTCGGGCCGGACGCCCGCGGTGCGGACGATCCGGCGGACGGTGTTCGCGTCGATGACGAAGTTTTGGCCGCGCTGCTTGGTGGGCCGTACGCCGAGCGCGGCCGCCAGTTCACGGATGTCGGCGGGCCCCAGAAGGGAGTCGGTCCCCCCGGCCGCCCCCGCCGCGCCGGACCCGCCGGACCCGTCGCCGGTGCGGTCGTCGCTGCCGTCGGTGCGGTCGGTGCGGTCGGTGCGGTCGGTGCTGTGGGGGGCCTCGGGCTCAGTGCTGCTCACCGCTACAGCCTAAGCCTCCGCGCTCCCCCGCCCGTCCCGCCGGACCTCGGGCGGGGCGGGGCGGCACCCTCGGACCTCGGCGACCCGGATCCCCGAGCCGCAGAGGCCGCCGTCGCGGCGACGAGCGCGGACTACAGCCGGCGGCCGCAGTGCGGCCAGGGCGCCGCGCCGCGCTGGACGTAGAGCTTCTTGGCGCGGAAGGTCTGCTCGGACGCCGGGGCGTCCTGGGGGCGGCCGGTGCCGCCCAGGGAGCGCCAGGTGGGGACGTCGAACTGGTACAGGCCGCCGTAGGTGCCCGAGGGGTCCACCGCGGCCGGGCGGCCGCCGGACTCGCAGTGGGCGAGCGCGGCCCAGTTCAGGCCGTCGGCACCGGCGACCGACCGGGGCAGGGGGCGGGTGCCGTAGCGGATCCGCTGGGTGACCGGCCGCCGGACCAGCTCTTCGGCGACCTTCCGCGGCCGTTCGCGGACGCCGTTCACCGTCCGCAGGACATAGGTCACCCGGCGGGTGCCGGTGCGGCCCTGCCGGACCACGGTCTCCGTGCCCGCGAAGGCCCCGGGGTCCGCCGAGCGGACAGTGCGGTACGGGACGGGTTCCTCCCGCACCTGCCGGGAGCCGGTGATCCGCAGGACCGTGATCGTCTGCCCGTCGCGCGGGAAGGCGTCGAGCGGTACGGACGCGGTGTCCTCGCCGGTCAGCGCGATGCCCGCCTCCGCCAGCGCCTGGGCGACGGTCGCCGCGTTCGTCCGCAGGGTGCGGGCCCGGCCGTCGGCCAGGACGGTCACCGCACGTTCGGTGCGGACATCGAGGGCGAGCCCGGAGCGGGTGATCCCGGCGGACCGGGACGCCGACAGATACGCGCCCTCGGCACGGACGCCGAGCTGCCGCAGCGCGTCCTCCACGGTGTCGGCGGTGGTCCAGATCGTGCGGCGGCTGCCGTCGAGGGTGAGGGCCAGCGGGCGGCCGTACCGGACGATCACCTCGTCGCCGTCGGCCAGCGGGGCCGCCGGGCCGGGCGCCACGATGTCGTGCGCGCCGACCGCCACCCCCTCGGCGCCGAGGAGCTGCCCGACATCGGCGGCGAAGGTGTGCAGGGTGCGCGGAACCCCGTCGACCGTGAGCCGGACGGCCTTGTCGCTGACCAGGAAGGCGGAGGTGCCGCCCGCGAGGAAGACCACCACCAGGGCCTGCGGCAGCAGCTTCCGCAGCACCTCGGAACCGGCGGGCAGACCGCCCGCCGCCCGTGCCCGCCTGCGCCGCCGGTCCCGGGCGGGGCCGTTCCCGCGGGTGCTCTCTTCGCTGCTCACGACGTGCTCCGTCCGACGCCCGCTCTGTGGTGCGCCGGGACGCTAGCCGAGCCGCGATCACTCTCCAAAGCCATCCGGTCACGACGTGTTGCGGGTCGGGGGCGCGCTACCCCCGTACGGGCTACGGAGCGTTATCGCGCCGTGATCCTTCAGTAGCCGAAGGCCGCCGCCGTATTGGCCGCCACGGCCGCGGCCAGCACGTCCTCGTCCAGCCCCGTCACCTCTGCCATCGCCCGCAGCGTGACCGGAATGAGATACGGAGCGTTAGGCCGTCCGCGGTACGGCGCGGGCGTCAGGAACGGCGCGTCGGTCTCGACGAGCACCAGTTCGCGCGGGGCGACGGCAAGGGCCTCGCGCAGCGGCCGGGCGTTCTTGAAGGTGACGTTGCCCGCGAACGACATGTAGTAGCCGGCCTCGGCGCACACCTTCGCCATCTCCGCGTCGCCGGAGTAGCAGTGGAAGACCGTGCGCTCCGGCGCGCCCTCCTCGGCGAGGACCCGCAGGACGTCCGCGTGGGCGTCGCGGTCGTGGATGACCAGCGCCTTGCCGTGGCGTTTGGCGATCTCGATATGGGCGCGGAAGGACCGCTCCTGGGCGGCGACGCCCTCCTCGCCGGTGCGGAAGTAGTCGAGGCCGGTCTCGCCGACGGCCTTCACGTGCGGCAGGGCCGCGAGCGCGTCGATCTCGGCGAGCGCCGCGTCGAGGGCGGCGTCGCCGCCGGGCGGCCGTACGGAGCCCCGGGGCCCGCCGTTCCCGGGGTCGCCGAGGACGATCCTCGGGGCCTCGTTGGGGTGCAGCGCCACGGCCGCGTGGACCGCTTCGTGGGCGGCGGCGGTGCGGGCGGCCCAGCGGGACCCCTCGATATCGCAGCCGACCTGGACCACCGTGGTCACCCCCACGGCCGCCGCCCGGGCCAGCGCCTCCTCGACGGTTCCCTCCTGCATGTCGAGGTGGGTGTGCGAGTCGGCGACGGGGACCCGGAGCGGCTCGGGCAGGGGCGGCGGGGCGGACTTCGAACTCATGGACGCGATCCTACGGACCGGGCGGCCTCCGGCCCGGGCGGGGACGGGACAGGGCGGCGGGGCCCGGGGGCCTGCGGGGCGGTGGCCTCGGCGCCCCGGGCCCCGGGGACCAGGGCTCTGCGGGGCCGGGACGGCGGGCCGGCCCCGCAGGGAACCCCCGGGCGGGCGGCCCGGGCGGGAGGCGGTGCCGACCACCGGGGCCGGTGCCGCAACGGACACCCGCGCCGGGGGCCCACGGCCCCGGAAGGGTCGCGGCGCCCCGGCACGGGGGGTTCAGCGGTTGCGGTGCTGGAAGGGGTGGAGCAGGTCCGACAGATGCCAGTGGTGGCGCGGTTCGCCCGGCGGGTCCGCGGGCGGCGGCACCGCGGCCTCCGGGTCCCGGACCGGCTCCAGCCGGTAGTCGGCGGCTCCGATCGGACCGGCGATCGGCACCGGCCGCTCCTCGACGATCCGGCCCGGCCGGCCCGCCCTGGCCACCCGGTCCAGCACGGACGAAACCTGGCCCGCGCGCATGATCCTGACGACGTGCCCCCCGCAGTTCTCGCAGGTGGGACTGGACAGCGGGGACGGCACCCGGATGCCGTCCGCCCGGTAGACCACGTACTCCCGCCCCTCCGCGTCGAGGTGGTGTTCGATCTCGTACGCCTGTTCCCAGCCGTGCCCGCAGCGCATGCACGCGAAGGCATAGGCCTCGTGAACCCTGGCCGCACCGGTGATCTCACTCATGCCAGCTCCTCTCCACTGATCCAGTGGACGCCCATTCCGGCGGGAGCGCATCAGCGCCTGTAGAAAGATGGTGCGGACTTGGGACTTCCCATGCCCGGGAGCCCCCGGACGAGGTCCGCACTTTGCCCTTCCAGGCTAGTCCTTTACCGACCTTGCGGACCGGTCCGCAGGACGGGCCGGGGACCCACGCGGAGCCGGTCGGCCGGAGCCGGTCAGCGGCTCTCGTTCTTCGCCGCCACCACCGCGTCGAACACCTCGCGCTTCGGCAGCCCGGCTTCCGCGGCCACCGCGGCGATCGCCTCCTTGCGCCGCTCCCCCGCCTCCTCGCGGGCCCGGACCCGGGCGACCAGCTCGGCGGGGGTGAGGTCGCCGGGCCCGGGGGCCGGGGCGCCCTCGACGACCACGGTGATCTCACCGCGTACGCCGTCCGCCGCCCAGGCCGCCAGCTCGGCCAGGCCACCGCGCCTGACCTCCTCGTACGTCTTGGTCAGCTCCCGGCAGACCGCGGCCCGCCGCCCGGCGCCGAAGACCTCGGCCATCGCGGCGAGGGTCTCCTCGATACGGTGGGTGGCCTCGAAGTAGACCATGGTCCGGCGTTCCTGCTCGTTCTCCCGGAGCCGGGCGAGCCGCTCGCCCGCCTTGCGCGGCAGGAAGCCCTCGAAGCAGAACCGGTCGACCGGCAGCCCGGAGAGTGCGAGCGCGGTCAGTACGGCGGACGGGCCGGGGACCGCGGTGACCCTGATGTCCGCGGCGACGGCGGCCGCGACGAGCCGGTAGCCCGGGTCCGAGACCGACGGCATCCCGGCGTCGGTCACCAGCAGCACCCGGGCACCGCCCGCGAGCGCCTCGACCAGCTCCGGGGTGCGGGCCGCCTCGTTGCCCTCGAAGTAGGAGACGACCCGGCCGGCGGGCCGGACGTCGAGGGCCTGGGTGAGCCGGCGCAGCTTCCGGGTGTCCTCGGCGGCGACGATATCGGCGACGCGCAGTTCGGCGGCGAGGCGCGGCGGGGCGTCGTCGGGGTCGCCGATGGGCGTCCCGGCGAGTACGAGGGTTCCGGGGGTCGCTCCGGTGGCCGTTCCGGCGTTCTGAGTCACCCCGTCATTGTCCCGTGCTCCGGACCGGTGCCGCGCGGGGGTCGTACGGGAGGCCGGGCCCGCCCCGGACCGGTGCCGCGCGGGGGTCGACCCGGGGGCCGTACCGGAAGGCCGGGCCCGCCCCGGGCCGGAGCCGTCCGCCCGCCGCTTTCCTCCCGGTTCCTGCCCGCTCTCCCGCCGCTCCGACGGGCTTCCCGCCGCCTCCGGCCCGGTTCCCGCGCGGAACACGGCCACCGACCGCCCCGGCGCGGACCGCGGCCCCGGCCGATGTCCCTACGATGGCGCGGTGACCAGTACCGCGCCTCCTCCCCTCCAGCGCGGGGCCGATGACCCGCCGCCCCCCGCCGCCTGGCCCGCGCGTCTGCGGCGCTTCGGATACGCGCCGCGGGCGGTGACCGGACTGCGCGAACGGCTCGTCCCGCCGTACGCCCGGCCGTCCGGGAAGCTCTGGCCGGTGCTCGGTATCCCCCCGCACCGCGTCGAACCGCTGCTGCGGATCTCCGCCTGGGCGGGCCCGCTGCTGGTCGCGCTGTTCGCCGGGGTCATCCGGTTCTGGAACCTGGGCAAACCGCATGCGGTGATATTCGACGAGACGTACTACGCCAAGGACTCCTGGGCGCTGGTCAACCAGGGCTACGAGGGCCAGTGGCCCAAGAAGGTCGACGAGCGGATCCTCCAGGACCCGTCGGCCGTGGCGATCCCCGCCGATCCGGGGTACGTGGTCCACCCCCCGGTCGGCAAGTGGGTCATCGGCCTGGGCGAGAAGATGTTCGGCTTCGAGCCGTTCGGCTGGCGCTTCATGGTGGCCCTGCTCGGCACCCTCTCGGTGCTGATGATCTGCCGCATCGGCCGGCGGCTCTTCCGCTCCACCTTCCTGGGCTGTGTGGCGGGGCTGCTGCTGGCGGTGGACGGGCTGCACTTCGTGATGAGCCGTACCGCCCTGCTCGACCTGGTGCTGATGTTCTTCGTGGTCGCGGCCTTCGGCTGTCTGCTGATCGACCGGGACCGGGCCAGGGCAAGGCTGGCCGCCGCCCTGCCGGTGGACGACGAGGGGGTGCTGCGGCCGGACGCGGGGATCGCGGAGACCCTGCGGCTCGGCGCCCGCCCCTGGCGGATCGCGGCGGGCGTGATGCTGGGCCTGGCCGCCGGAACCAAGTGGAACGGTCTGTACATCCTGGCCGCCTTCGGACTGCTGACCGTGCTGTGGGACGTGGGCGCGCGCCGCACGGCGGGCGCGGTACGGCCGTACGCGGCGGTGGCGCGGCGCGATCTGCTGCCCGCCTTCACGGCGACGGTCCCGGTCGCCGTCGTCACCTATCTCGTCTCCTGGTCCGGGTGGATCTTCACGGACCGGGGACACCTGCGGAACTGGGCCTCGACCGGTCCGGGCCGGGAGACCGCCTGGCCGTTCGTCCCGGACTGGCTGCGCAGTCTGTGGCACTACGAGGCCGAGGTGTACGAGTTCCATGTGAACCTCACCTCGGGCCATACGTACCAGTCCAACCCGTGGAGCTGGATCGTGATGGGCCGCCCGGTCTCGTACTACTACAAGGATCCGAAGCCGGGCACCGGCGGCTGTCCGGCGGACACCACGGGCAACTGCGCCTCCGAGGTGCTGGCCCTCGGCACCCCCCTGCTGTGGTGGGCCGGGTGCGCCGCGATCGTCTATCTGCTGTGGCGCTGGCTGTTCCGGCGCGACTGGCGGGCGGGTGCGATCGCCTGCGCCATCGCGGCGGGCTGGGTGCCGTGGTTCTTCTACCAGGAGCGGACGATCTTCGTCTTCTACGCGGTGGTCTTCGTGCCGTTCCTCTGTCTGGCGGTCGCGATGATGGTCGGGGCGATCCTGGGGCCACGGGGGTCGAGCGAATCACGGCGGGCGGCGGGCGCGATCGGCGCCGGTGTCCTGGTGCTGCTGATCGTCTGGAACTTCATCTACTTCCACCCCCTCTACACGGGTGCGGTCATTCCGATGAGCGAATGGCAGGACCGGATGTGGCTGGACACCTGGGTGTAGCGGCACCTGGGTGAAGACGGTCCTCCCGGCACCGGCCGCCCGGCGGTGATTCGTCCCGGTCGGGTAACGGAACCGGGGTTCCGCCGCCGGTCCGGCCTACTGTCGGTGGGCGCCCGGCGGCCGCGAACGGCGGTCCGCGGGCGCGGGCACAAGCCGCAGGACAGGAAATGGGGAGGGCGCTGGGCATGCGCAGCGGAGCGAAGGTCGCCGTCGTCGGAGTGGTGTTCACGGTGGTGGCCGGAGGGGTCGCGTACGGGGGCTACCGGCTCTACGACGGACTGCAGGACGGCGGCGGGACCGACCTGTCGGTGACGAAGAAGACCGGCCCGCCGAGCGCCGAGGAGACCGAGCGGACGGCCCGGGACTTCCTCGCCGCCTGGGCGAAGGGCGAGTCGGAGACCGCCGCGGCCCTGACGGACGAGGCGGGCGAGGCCAGGATCCTGATATCCGGCTTCCGCTCGGAGGCGAAGGTGTCGGCCGCCGAGATCGTGCCGGGGCCGGCCACCGGCCCGGTGGTGCCGTTCACCGTGACGGCGACCGTGACGCACGAGGGCGTGAGCAAACCGCTGACGTACCGCTCGCAGCTGACCGTGGTACGCGGCGCGACCTCGGGCAGGGCGCTGGTGGACTGGCAGCCTTCGGTCCTCCATCCGCAGCTCACCAAGGGCGCCAAACTGGTCACCGGCCCCGCGGACAATCCGCCGATCACCGCCGTGGACCGCAAGGGCCGGGAGCTGCCCAAGGCGGCGTACCCGTCGCTCGCGGTCCTGCTGGACGCGCTGCGGGAGCGGTACGGCGCGGCCGCGGGCGGTACGGCGGGGGTGGAGCTGGTGGTGGAGTCCGCGGGAGCGGGGGTACCGGACCGGACGCTGCTCGCCCTCACCGAGGGGAAGCCGGGCAAGCTGAAGACCACCCTCGACGCCGGGGTGCAGGCCGCCGCGGAGAAGGCGGTGAAGGGGCACGCCAAGGCCTCGGTGGTGGCGATCCAGTCCTCGACGGGCGAGATCCGGGCGGTCGCCAACACCCCCGCGGAGGGCTTCAACACGGCGCTGATGGGCGCCCAGGCCCCCGGGTCGACGATGAAGATCGTGACGGCGGCGATGATGCTGGAGCACGGGCTGGTGACCGGCCCGGACAGCAAGGTGGAGTGCCCGAAGACCGTGCAGTGGGACGGCCGGACCTTCGAGAACCTCAAGCAGTTCTCGGTGCCGGACGCCACCTTCCGGCAGGCGTTCGCCCGCTCCTGCAACACCACGTTCATCAAGGCGATCAAACCGCTGACCGACAAGGGCGTCGCGGGCGACGCGCTGGGCGAGACGGCCCGCAAGTACTTCGCCCTCGGGCTGGACTGGAAGACCGGGGCACCCACCCACGACGGCAAGGTGCCGCAGTCGAGCGGGACGGAGACCGCCGCCTCGTACATCGGGCAGGGCCGCATCACCATGAACGCACTGAACATGGCGTCCGTGGCGGCGACGGTGAAGAACGGCGCCTTCAAGCAGCCGACGTTCATCGCGGACCGGCCGGACAGGTCGGACTTCGCCACCGCGGATCCCCTGCCCCCGGCGATGGCGGACACCCTGCGCGCCCTGATGCGGGCGGACGCGAGCGGTGGTTCGGGAAAGCAGGCGATGGCGCCGGTCGGCGGCGACAAGGGGTCGAAGACCGGTTCGGCGGAGGTGGCCGGGCAGGCGCAGAGCAACTCGTGGTTCACCGGATTCGCCGGTGATCTGTCGGCGGCGGCCGTCGTCCAGTCGGGCGGCCGGGGCGGCGCGGCGGCGGGCCCGGTGGTGGCGGCGGTCCTGAACGCGCGCTGAGCGGGGACACCGGGCGCCCGGCCGGGCGCAGGGGCGGGCGCCCGGGGCCGGATCGCGTAGGGGCCGGATCGCGTCGGGGGTGCGCCGGGGCCGGGGCGGCGAACCGGGCCCGCGGAGGGCGTATTCGGGTCGCCGCCCGCCCGGCGGCGTCGGTACCGTCCCGGGGCATGAGCACTCATGACAGCACCGCGCCCCGTCCCGGATCCGCCTCCGAAGCCCACCCCCGTTTCGCCGCCGCCCTCACGGAGCTGGGGCTCGACGTCCCGGTACGCCGCTTCCCGGAGGCGACCCGGACGGCCGCCGAGGCGGCCGCCGCCCTGGGCTGCGATGTGAGCGAGATCGTCAAGTCGCTGATCTTCGCGGCGGACGGGGAGCCGGTCCTGGTGCTGATGGACGGGGCCTCCCGGGTCGATGTGGAGCGGGTACGGGCGGAGCTGGGTGCCGGTGCCGTGAAGCGCGCCGACGCCGATCTGGTCCGGGCGGCGACGGGTTACGCCATCGGCGGGGTGCCGCCCTTCGGCCATCTGACCCGCACGCGGGTCCTGGCCGACCGCGGACTGCTCGCCCACGAGGTGGTGTGGGCGGCGGCCGGGACCCCGCACACCGTCTTCCCGCTGGACCCCGGGACGCTCGTGAAGCACGCGGGCGCCACCATTGCCGACGTCCGGGAGCGCACGGACTAACCCCCGCGGTGGTGGCGGCCCGGCGTCAGACGCTGCGGCGCAGGGCACGGTCCCGGCGGGCGGCCAGGCCCGAGCCCGACTCGCGCCGGGCCGTGCGGCGCAGTACGGCCGGTGCCAGCAGCAGGCCCAGGGCCGCCCAGAGACCCAGCACCCCGGCCGCCTCCCAGAGCCGCCAGGAGCCGTCGATCTCGGCGGCCGCCGCCGTATCGGGCAGGAACACCGAGCGCATCGCGAGGCCCAGCCAGTAGACCGGGGTGGCCTGGGCGAGCCACTGGAGCCAGTCGGGCAGAGCGGTGACCGGGTGGAAGATCCCCGAGATCGCGATCATGCCGAGGACGGGGAGCTGGACCAGGCCCTGGGCGCGGGCGGAGCCCGCCAGCGAACCCAGGATCGCACCGGCCGGGAGGGTCGCCAGCATGCCGAGGAGCAGCGCCCAGAGCAGGGTCAGCCGGTCGCCGGTGCCGTCCACCGCCAGTCCGTCCACCAGCAGCAGCCCGGGGATCAGCAGGATCGCCAGATCGGCGAGGAGGCCGCCGCCCACCGAGACGACCTTGCCGGTGAAGAAGCCGCGGAGTCCGTACGGGGTGGCGCGGGCCCGCAGCAGGGTGCCGTCCTCCCGGTCGGCCGTGAGGATCTGGCTCATGGTCACCATCCCCATGGCGATGTTCATGCCCAGGATGCCCGGCAGGGCGAAGGTGCCGAAGGGGATTCCCTCCGTGCCGAATTCGCGGTCCCGCAGGAAGAACAGGACGGTCAGCAGGAGGACCGGCCAGAGGAAGTGCGAGACCAGGTCGGCGCCGTTGGTGAAGGACTGCCGGAGTTCGGTCAGTCCGCGCCGCCATCCGGCGCGGAAAGCGGCGCGGCCGGGCGCCCCGGCCGCGCCCGGGGGCCGGGGTGCCCCGGGGGCGGGCGCCGGACGGCCGGGGGCGGGCGGCGGGGGGATCACCGCCTGCTCCCCGGGCAGCGGCGGGCGCGCTCGGGGCGCCGCGCGTTCTCCGCGGGCCGGGCGGCCTCCCCACCGCGGGTCCCGTCCCCGCCGGGCCCCGCGGACGGTGCGGCCTCGCCGCCGCGGAGGAGACCCGCGTAGGTGTCCGCCAGGGACGCCCGGCGGATCTCCAGCCGGGTGATCCCCTCGCCGTGGCGGCGGAACAGTTCCCGGGCGAAGGCGGTGGAGTCGTCGGTGGTGGCGCGGTGTCCGCGGCCGCCCGCCGTCCACCGCACCTCGTCCCCGGGGGCGTACCGGCCGGCGAGTTCGGCGGCGGTCCCGTCGGCGACGATCAGGCCCCCGGCCAGGACCAGGATGCGGTCGGCGAGGCGTTCCGCCTCGTCGAGGTCGTGGGTGGTGAGCAGGACGGTGGTGGCGTCCTCGGCGGCCAGCCGCCGCACCAGGGCGTGGAAGGCGGCCCGGGCCTCGGGGTCGAAGCCGGTGGTGGGTTCGTCGAGGAAGAGGACCTCGGGCCGGCCGACGAGGCCGACGGCGACGTCGAGCCGGCGGCGCCGGCCGCCGGAGAGGGTTCGGATCTTCCGGCCGGCGTCCCCGGTGAGGCCGACGGCGGCGAGCAGATCGTCGGGGTCCCAGGGCCGGGGGGTGCCGGGCGACGCATAGGGCGCGTAGTACGAACCGAGATGGGCGAGCAGCTCCCGGACCCGCCATTTGCCGTGGTCGCGCCAGGACTGGAGGACGATTCCGGTCCTGGCGCGCCAGTTCTCGCCGCCGGTCGCGGGGTCGGTGCCGAGGACCTCGGCACGGCCTCCGGACCGGGCCCGGAAGCCTTCGAGGATCTCGACGGTGGTGGTCTTGCCCGCGCCGTTCGGGCCGAGGAGGGCGAGCACTTCGCCCCGGTGGGCCCGGAAGGTGACGCCGCGCAGCACCTCGTGGGTGGCGTACCGCATCCGCAGTCCTTCGACGTCGAGGACGACGGGCGGCCGGGCGGCAGGTTCCGGTTCGGGTCGGTCGTTCATTGCACTGCCCTTCTCTTCACAGTGCGCTGAAAGCTACGTTGCGTTCCGCCGCCGTCAACAGCTCACCGAGGCTCTTTCTCCCTCTGAAATAGGGTTTTTTGACGGTTTGTTGCAACGAGTCTGCCGGTGAACGCATCGGGGCGTCCCGGCTTCCGTTGCAATGGGCTGCGGGTGAACGCATACTGCCGCGGAAGGGGAAGGGGTGTCCGATGCCGGGAGGCAGACTGACCGGGGACGAGCGGCGGCTGATCGCCGGATGGCTGTCCGAGGGTCTCGGGTACGCGGAGGCGGCCCGGCGGCTCGGGCGGCCGACGTCCACGGTGAGCCGGGAGGTGGCCCGTAACGGCGGGCCGGGCGCCTATCGCGCGGACCATGCGCACCGGGCCACGGCCTGGCGGGCCCGCCGCTCCGGCGGCCGTACGGCGGGCCCGGCCGCGTCCGCGCCCCCGGAGGACGGCGAACCGGCGGAAACCCGTGCCTTCTGGGCCGAGTTCGCGGCGGCCATGGCGGCGACCGGGCTGCCCCGGATGGCCTCCCGGGTGCTGACCGAGCTGTTCACCACCGACGCCGGGAGCCTGACGTCGGCCGAGCTGGTGCGGCGGCTGCGCGTCAGCCCCGCTTCGGTCTCCAAGGCCGTCGGCTGTCTGGAGGAGCTGGGCACGATCCGGCGCGAACGGGACCGGGAGCCGGGGCGGCGGCGCGACCGCTATGTCATCGACGAGGACCTGTGGTTCTCGGCGTGGACCTCGGGCGCCGACTCCACCGCCCGCTGGGCGGAGACCGCCCTGCGCGGTGCCGGACTGCTCGGCACCGGCACTCCCGCGGGCGCCCGGCTGCACCAGACCGCGCTGTTCTTCGGCAGGCTCGCGGCCGATATGGACGGCGGGCCGGTCCCGGCCGCCGACGGCGACCGGGCCCTGACCGTCCTGGCGGCCCTGGCCGAAGCGGGCGTCCCGTGCACCACCGCCGCCCTGGCGGCGGCCCTCGGCTGGCCGCGGGAGCGGGTCGCGGGGGCCGTGGCCACGGCCGTACAACATCCGGAGCTGACCGATCCGCTGGCGCTGTGCGAAACCGCGCCGGACACCTGGACGGTGGCGGCCCGGCCCGGCCGGCTGACCCCGGCACAGCGCGCGGCACTGGCCGAGGCGGGGACGGGCGGCGGGGCTCCGTAGGCGGGGCGGGCGGCGGGGCGGGAGCCGGGACTACGCAGGCGGGGGCGAGCGGCGGTACGGGCGTTGGTCCGGGCGCCGGTACGGTCTCCGGGGCGTCGCGGCCGGGGCGGGCGCCGCAACGGGCGTTCGAACGCACGGCCGTTCCCCGCCCGGGGACTGGGCGGGCGTTCGAAGGGAGCCCGTACAGCCCGTACGCTTCAGGCCAGTTGACGTACGCTCCCCGTCCAACCGGGCCCGCCCCCACAACAATGTGCGCATGGCTGATGACTGGAAGCGACGGATCGACCGGCTGCACGAGAATCTGGTGAAGCGCGACGACCCGGCGGCCTGGGTGACCGAGGCCGACGCCGTCGAGGCCTCGTACCGCTATCCCGATCTCCTGGTGCGCGGACCGGTGTTCGGGCTCGCCGCGCAGAACACCGGCGACGGCGGACACGGCGGCCACTGCGGTGAGCGAACACCGGGCGTCCCCGGCCATGGACCCGGCGGGACCGCGGGCCACGACGCGCGCGGCCCCTGGCGGGACGGCGGCGAGAACGGTGCCTGGAGAGTGCTGCGGCCCGTGGTCAGCGGCTCCCCGCAGGAAGCCAGGGACAGCCTCAACTCCTTCCTCTGGTTCCGGGCCAAGGACGAGACCGACGACCCCCGGGTGCGCCGCCGGCTCCTCGACGCCGTCACCCTGCTGGAGAACGAGCCCGTCAACGAGGTCGAGGTACCCGGCTGCCGCTACCGGGTGGTGCGGGCCGACGAGTTCGCCCGCCGCGGCGAGGAGGGAATGGAGCCGCCCCGCCCCACCGACCCCGAGCCGGGCAACGACCACTCCTGGGAGCGCGGCCGCAGCCGGGAGTGGCCCGAGGTCGGCCAGGACATCGACCCGGACCGGGAGGAGGGGCTGATGGCGGGCGCCATGAAACTCGGCCTGCGGTCCTTCTCGTACAGCGGGCCGCTCTTCCCCGACCATGTCAGCCGGGACTCCGAACTGGCCGTCGAGCGCTACCCCGATATCGCCCTGCTGCCGGTCGGGTTCAGCCTGGCCGAGCTGGCGGACGGGGACTGGACGCCCCGGGGAGCACTGCTGCCGTCGCCGCACGACGCCCGGCGCGCCCTGTTCGACGGGATGAACGAGTTCTGGCCCATGATCTACCGGTTCGACGCGGCACAGCGGGCGGCGCACGCCCTGGCGGCCGCGGAGTTCAAGGCGGCGGGACGGGCGGACGAGGCCCGGGTCGGGGACTCCCTCTACCGGATCTGCCGTATCGAGCGGGTGATCCGCTGCGGTCCGGACGGACCGGAGCCGCCGCGGCCCTCCGACCTCGACAGCTGGGGGCCGATGAAACTGCACCCCACGATGGACGACGACGGCACGCTCCACTACGAGGAGGACTGAGGGAGCGGGGCGGCGGCGGGCGGCGGGCCGTAGGTGAACGCCATCCGCTCGGCGAAGCCCGGCTCCCGGCGGGTACGGCAGCCGGTGCAGTACCAGCTCCACTGATCGGGCCGGCCCGGTACGGCGGCCGTGGTGTCCTTCCACAGCCACGGGCGCGCCGGGCAGACGGGGCACCTCGGGGGGTCAAGTCCGGCCATGGCGCGCAGCGTAGCCACGGCGGGGCGGCCGGAGCGGCCGCCGTTGACCCGTCCGGGTGAGGGGCCCGGGGGCGCCGGAGGGCGCTCAGGCGGCGAGATGCTCCCGGAAGAAGCCGGCCAGCCGGGCGACGGCCGGGGTGACGTACTCGTCCCGGTCGTAGAGGTCGATATGGGTGGCGCCCTCGACCTCGAACAGTTCCTTGGGCCCGGTGGCCCGGTCGACCGCCTCGCGGCTGAAGTACGCCGTGTCGGCCTCCGTCCCGGCGACCATCAGCAGCGGCCGGGGCGCGATCAGCCGGATCAGGTCGTACGAGGAGTACTGGGCGATCCGGTCGACGCTGCGCGCCAGGTACCGGTTGGGCGAGTGGGGGTGCCCGGCGCGCGGGGTGCGGTAGTACTCACGGCCCTCCTGGTAGAGGACCGGCCATCCCGCCGCCTCCTCGGCGGTCTCCGGGACGATGGGCTCCAGGCGGGGGGCCGCCCCGCGGGCCTCGGCGTTCCGGTCCTCGGCGGCCCGGGCCAGCATCCCGCGGATGACGCTCTCGTCCTGCCCGCCGCCGAGGCCGTCCCGGAAGAGGGAGCCGATGTCGGCGGCGCTGACGGTGGCGACCGCCTTGATCCGCGTATCGGTCTGGGCGGCGAAGGGGACGTAGCCGCCGGAGGCGCAGATCCCGAGGGCGCCGATCCGCTCCGGGTCGATGTCCTCCCGCCCGGCCAGGAAGGTCACGGCGGCGCGGACGTCCTCGGCACGGACGAAGGGGTCCTCCAGCAGACGCGGCTCGCCTTCGCTCTCGCCCTGGTGGGAGGCGTCGAAGGCGAGGGCGGCGAAGCCCTCCCGGGCGAGGCGCTCGGCGTACAGACCGGCGGTCTGCTCCTTCACGCCGCCGAAGGGATGGGCCACGACGACGGCGGGGAGGTCTCCGGCCCGGTGGTCTCCGCCGGACAGGTCTCCGCCGGGGAGATAGAGGTGTCCGGCGAGCTTCAGCCCGTTGCCGACGAAAGCGACATCGGTCTTTACGGGGGTGTTCATGGTGGTGTTCACGGGGGTGTTCATCGGGTCTCCCTGCGAGTGCGGGGCGGAGCGCTGCTCCGCCGCGGTCCCCTTCACCGTCACACCCCCGCCGGGCGGGGAAAAGCGGCGGAATCGTTCCTGGTAAAGAGCCTTACCCCCCACCGGAACCGTCCCGCTCTCCCCGCTCGCCCCTTGCCCACCCGCTGCGGAAAATCCCTAAGGAAACGGTAAAAAGCGCTGGTAAGGTCGAATGTTCGACACGTTCGACACGTCTTCGAGGACCCCGTATGACCATGCCCCCGCCGCCGCCCGGCGAGCAGCAGCCCGGCGCCGAGCAGCCCCCCGCACCCGCGGTCCCCCCGCCGTGGGCGCAGGCCCCGCCGCAGTGGCACCCCCCGCACCCCGGAACGGGCGGGGAGAGCCGTAACGCCGTCGGGGTCACCGCCATGGTCCTCGGCATCATCGGGCTCGTCCTCTGTCTGGCCGTCATCCTGTTCTGGCTGTCCTGGCTGCCGTCCCTGGCGGCCCTGGTGCTGGGCATCATCGGACTGAGCTTCGTCCGCTCGGGCCGGGCGAACAACCGGGGCATGGCCCTGGCCGGAGTGATCACGGGCACGGTCGGCCTGGTGATAGCCCTGATCACCGCCGCGGTCACCGTGCTGCTGGTGAAGGAGTCCCACGACGAGGACCGGGCCGCGGAGCGGAAGGCCGAGGCGTCCGCCTCCGCCGAGGCCCGGCAGGACCAGCAGGAACGCGAGGAGGCGGCCGCGACCGCCGCGGCCCGGGAGCTGTCCTTCGGCGAGCCCTTCCTCTTCGAGAACGGTCTGAAGGTCACGGTCCACAAGCCGAAGAAGTTCACTCCGGACGCGTTCGCCAACGGCCATGCCAAGGGCAACAAGGCGATCGAGCTGGTCATCACCGTCCACAACACCACCAAGGCGCGGATCCCGGTCGAAACGGGCCTGCCCGAGGTCACCGACGCCACCGGTACCGCCGTGGAGCTGCTGATCGACGGCAGCGGCCGCCAGAAGATCCTCCTCGGCCGGGTCCCGCCCGGCGAACAGGCCGTCGGCCGCTACGCCTTCTCCGTCCCGCCCGCGGCGGCCCACGAGATCGAGGTCTCGTTCAGCCCGGACGCCGGAAGCTGGGACGACGCGTACTGGACCGGGCCGGCCTGACCGGTTACCCGCTACGGCCAGGGCCCGGGGTGGGGATCCGGCAGTGGCCCCGGACCGGCCGGGCTCCCCGGACACCGGGGCGCGGAGGCCGTCGGCCGGCCTCCGCGCCCCGGTGTCCGGATCTGACAGAACGCCGTCATTGCGGCCGTCCGGTCCGCGGCCGACGATGGACGCATGCCCGAGATCAGTCACCGCGTCGTGATCGCGGTCTTCCCCGGCGTCGACCTGCTCGATGTCACGGGGCCGGCCGAGGTCTTCTCCCTCGCCCGCCGCGCGTCCCGGGGGCGCGCCCGGTACGAGGTGCGGCTGGCCGGTCCCGGGCAGGGCGGCGAGACGGTGACGACCTCCGCCGGGGTACGGATCGTCACCGACGCCGGATTCGGTGACATCGGGTCCGCCGTCGACACCCTCCTGGTGCCCGGGGCCGTGGACGACGAGCCGGGCGGTGGGCTGCGGCCCAGGGTGGACCCGGAGATCGTGGCGTGGATCCGGGAGACCGCGCCGTACGCCCGCCGGATCGCTTCCGTCTGTGTCGGTGCCCATCTGCTCGCCGCCGCCGGACTGCTGGACGGACTGACCGCGACCACGCACTGGTCCACCGCGGCCCGGCTCGCCGCGGACCACCCCGAGGTCACCGTCGACCCCGATCCGATCTTCATCCGCTCGGGGCGGGTGTGGACCGGCGCCGGCATCAGCACCTGTCTGGACCTCGCCCTGGCCCTGGTCGCCGAGGACCACGGTGAGGAACTGGCCCTGGACATCGCCCGGCAGCTCGTCGTCTATCTCAAACGGCAGGGCGGGCAGAGCCAGTTCAGCGTGCCGATCAGCAGGCCGGCCGCCGGGCGGCGGGACATCGACGAGCTGTGCCGCCATATCGCGGACCACCTCGACGCCGACCTCTCGGCGGCCGCGCTGGCCGCACGCATGTGTCTGAGCGAGCGGCACTTCGCCCGGGTCTTCGGCCGGGAGACCGGGACCACCCCGGCCGCCTATGTGGAGGCGCTGCGCGTCGAGACCGCCCGCAGGCTGCTGGAGACCACCGACCGGCCGCTGGAGCAGATCGCGCTGGCGACCGGCCTCCGCTCGGTGGAGACCCTGCACCGCGCCTTCCGGCGGCGGATCTCCACCGGCCCGGCGGCCTACCGGCGGCGTTTCCGCACCGCGAGGACCACCGGTTCCGCCGTGCTCTGAGCCGCCCGTCCGTCATCGGTCACCACCGCCGCACCATCACGCCGTCATACCGCCAACCCGCCATACCGGCATACCGGCATACCGGCATACCGGCATACCGCCATGAGGAGCTCAGCCATGCCCGTTTCGCCCACCCTGCGCCAGATTTTCGGTGTCGACGAGAGCCTTCCGCGGCTCGCCGACGCAACCCTCGTACTGATCGACGTCCAGCACACCTACCGCACCGGAGTCCTCGCTCTGGAGGGTGCCGAGGAGGCCCTCACCGCCCTGGCCGAACTGCTCGCCGCCGCACGGGCCGCGGGCGCGCACGTGGTGCACGTCGTCCAGGACGGCGGCCCGGGCTCCCCGTACGACCTCGGCGGCGAGAGCGGGGCCATCTGCCCCGAGGTCGCCCCGCGCGACGGGGAGCCGGTGGTGGTCAAGCAGCGCCCCGACTCCTTCCACGAGACGGAGCTGGAGAAGGTGTTGCGCGGTCTGGATGCGGGTCCCGAGCTGGTACTCGCCGGTTTCATGACCCATATGTGTGTCGCGTTCACCGCCCAGGGCGCCGCCCACCACGGCTACCGGCCCACCGTCGTCGCCGAGGCCACCGCCACCCGTGCCCTCGCCGCCCCCGACGGGACCCCCCTGTCCGCTGCCGCCCTCCAGACGGCGGCACTGACCACCATCGGCGATCTGTACGGACGGGTGGTCCCGCGGGTGGCGGACCTGACCCGCGGCTGACCGGGCCCGGCGGGCGGCGCCCCGGGCCGTCCGCCGTCAGTCCAGGATCCGGCCCCCGTGGTAGCGCAGCTCGTACGCCCGTATCCCCGAGGGCGTCGTGATGTGCTCCACCCCCCGGAACCGGGTGACGTCCCCCGTCGACTCGTCCGTGTAGGTCAGTCCGTCGACCGTGTACCGGAAGCCGCCGAGGAACCGGCCCTCCCGATAGAGCGCGGAGAGGGCCGCGGTGACGACGCGGCCCGCCACCGCGGCGTCGATGCCGCCGCCCAGGACGTATCCGTAGTAGTTCATGCCCCACAGCGGGCGGCCTTGCAGATGGACCGTCTCCTGGCCCAGGAAATCGGTGCCGCCGAAATAGCTGTCGCGGTAGACCAGCTCGCCCTCCCGGTACTCCAGATCGTGCGACGCGACACGGACGGAGGGCACTTTGCCGCCGCCGCCCGCGTACGTCGCCGCCTTCGCCCGGACCACGAAGGACTCCAGCTCACCGGGTTCGATATGTGTCGCGCTCATACGGCCAGTTGTAGCCGGACGGTCCGACAATCGAGAGGCTAGCCTTCCGTTTCCGCCGTGATCTCGGCGAACATCCGGTTCACCGCGAGCAGTCCGCCGTCCACCCGCAGCACCGTCCCGGTGATCCAGGACGCGTCCCGCGAGGCCAGGAACGCCACCGCCGCCGCGATGTCGTCCGGTTCGCCGACCCGGCCCAGGGGGTAGGCGCGGCTGCCGAGGGCGGAGAGGGCCGCCTCGCGGCCGTCCCAGTTGGGGGTGCGGATCGTACCGGGGTTGACCTGGTTGACCCGGACGCCGCGCGGGGCGACATCGCCCGCCAGGGTCCGGGTCAGTGAGGCCAGGCCCGCCTTGGCGGCGCTGTAGGCGTGGTTGCCGAAGTCCGCCTCGGCGTTCACGGAGCCGATGTTGACGATCGCGCCGCGGCCGTCGGCCTCCGCCAGCCGGGGCAGGGCGGCCCGGGCGCAGCGGACCGCGCCCATCAGGGTGATGTCGAGGTCGAGCCGCCAGGTGGTGTCCGGTTCGTCCTCGAAGGCGTCCCGGTCCGGGGTGCAGGCGAAGGCGTTGTTGACCAGGACGTCGAGCCGGCCGAAGGTGTCGGCGGCGAAGGCGACCGCGGCGTCCGCCTGGGCCTGGTCGGCGACGTCGCACACCAGATGGGCCGCGCCCGGTATCCCGGCGGCCGTTTTCTCCACCGCCGGTCCGTCGATGTCGGTGAGCAGGACGCGTGCGCCCTCGTCCGCGAGCCTGCGGGCGGTCGCCGCGCCGATGCCGCGGGCCGCGCCCGTGATCAGAACCCCGTATCCCTCGAAGCGTTTCATAGCGCCGAACGTACCGCGCGGATCAGCGCCTGAGCACGGGGATCTGCGGTGACTCCCCTGCGCAGCGCGTTGGTCACATAGCCGAAGGCGACCCCGGATTCGGGGTCGGCGAAGCCCAGGGAGCCGCCGCGCCCGGGGTGGCCGAAGGAGCCGGGGCCCAGCAGGGGGGCGGCCGGGCCGTGGAGCATGAAGCCGAGACCGAAGCGGGTGGGGACGACCAGGACCCGGTCCGGGCCCGCGGACTCCTCGGTCCGGGCCAGCGTCAGGGTCGCGGGGGCGAAGAGCCGCGGCCCGCCGTCGACCGCGCCGATCGTCGAGGCGTAGAACCGGGCCAGTGCGCGGGCGGTGGAGATCCCGCCGGACGCGGGCAGTTCGGCGGCCCGGTACGCAGGGTCGTTCTCGTCCGGCAGCGGGTCCACCACCCCGAAGGCGCGGCGGGTCAGCGAACCGGGGTCTCGGTAAGCCTCCGCCACCGACCGCTTGGGCCGCAGGGCGAGCCCGCCGCTGCGGACCGGCGGGGGCTCCTCCACCGGGCCGATCCGCCCCACCCGGTGGGCCTCCTCCGCGGGGAGACCGATCCAGAAGTCGAGGCCGAGGGGGCGGGCGATCTCCTCGGCGACCCAGCGGCCGATGCTGCGGCCGGTGACCCTGGGCACCAGTTCGGCCAGCAGCCAGCCGTAGGTCTGGGCGTGGTAGCCGTGGTCCGTGCCGGGCCGCCAGACGGGTGCCTGGGCGGCGAGGGCGGCCGGGCCGCTGCTGCCGTCGATGGCCTGCGCGGGGGTCAGCGGGCGGTCCAGGGCGGGGAGTCCGGCCCGGTGGGCGAGGAGATGGCGGACCAGGACCCGCTCCTTCCCGGCCGCCTTGAACTCGGGCCAGTAGGTGCCGACGGGGGCGTCCAGGTCGATCTGGCCGCGCTGGTGCAGCAGCAGGACGACGGCGGCCGCGACGCCCTTGGTGGCGGAGCGGACGATCTGCGCGGTGTCGACCGCCCACGGGGCGGCGGCCGCGGGGCCGTGGGCGCCGGATACCGGTGCCGGGGCGGAGCCGGGCCCTCCGGCACCCGTAACGCCGTCTGCGGCCACCGGAACCGGGCCCGTGCCCGGCCGGGTGCCCGGTCCCGGACCGCCGCCCGCGGCGGCGGCGTTCACATCCCGCGTACCGGCCCAGAGGTCGACCACCTTGTGGCCGTCCCGGTAGACCGCGACCGCCGCGCCCCGGTCGCCGCGCTGTTCGAAGTTGCGTACGAAGGCGTCCCGTACCGGCTCGAAGCCGTCCGCCACCGTGCCGCGTACGTCCGTCATGACCCCGCCCCTCCGCTTGCCCCTGACCTGCTCCCCTCCATGGTGCAACGCCGGGCGGCGGGGCGGACTTCCAGGTCAGTCGGGGCGGGCCCGGCCGGGACCGGCCGGCAGCGGTACGGCGGCGGCCGGGTCGAAGCCGTACGGCAGCTCCAGCCGGTGCGCTTGCAGCAGCGCGGTGTCCGACAGGAGTTCCCGGGTCGGCCCGTCGGCGGCGATCACCCCGTCGCCCAGCACCACCGAGCGCGGGCACAGTTCCAGGGCGTAGGGCAGGTCGTGGGTGACCATCAGCACCGTCGTGTCCAGCGACCGGAGCAGTTCGGCGAGTTCGCGGCGGGACGCCGGGTCGAGATTGGAGGAGGGCTCGTCGAGGACCAGGATCTCCGGCTCCATGACGAGGACGGTCGCCACCGCCACCCGCCGCCGCTGTCCGAAGGAGAGGTGGTGCGGGGGCCGTCCGGCGTGGTCCGCCATACCGACGCGGTCCAGCGCGGCGGTGACCCGGCGCTCCAGTTCGGGGCCGCGCAGCCCGGCGTTGGCCGGGCCGAAGGCGACGTCCTCCCGGACCGTCGGCATGAACAACTGGTCGTCGGGGTCCTGGAAGACGATGCCGACGCGCCGTCTGATCTCGGCGAGATGGCGGCCTTCGACGGGCAGTCCGCCGACGGTCACCGTGCCCGCGCCGCCGCCGAGGATGCCGTTGAGATGGAGGACGAGGGTGGTCTTCCCGGCGCCGTTGGGCCCGAGGAGGGCGACGCGTTCCCCGCGCCCGATGGTCAGATCGACGCCGAAGAGGGCCTGGTGGCCGTCGGGATAGGCGTAGGCGAGCCCGGCGACGCTCAGCGAGGGCGGCGGGGACGGGGACGGGGGCGGTACGGCGGAGGTCACAGGGGGCTCCCTCCCAGGAGGCGGACGGCGAGCGCGGCGGCGGGCAGAGCGGCGGCCCGGGTCCACTGGCCCCGGCCCGCCGCCGTGCCCTCGCCGAGTGCGGGCATGGTGCCCGTATAGCCCCGGCTGAGCATGGCGAGATGCACCCGCTCACCGCGTTCGTAGGTACGGATGAAGAGGGCTCCCGCGGTGCGGGCGAGCACGCCCCAGTGGCGGACGCCGCGCGCCTCGAAGCCGCGCGAGCGGCGGGCGACCGCCATCCGCCGGAGGTCGTCGGCGACCACATCGGTGTAACGGATCATGAAGGAGGCGATCTGAACCAGCAGCGGCGGCAGCCGGAGCCGTTCCAGGCCCAGCAGCAGGGCGCGGAGTTCGGTGGTGGCGGCGAGCAGGACGGACGCGGCGACGCCGAGGGTGGCCTTGGCCAGGAGGGTCCAGGCACCCCACAGCCCCGGTTCGCTGAGCGTCAGGCCGAGGAGGGTGGTGCGCTCCCCCGGGCCGGCGGGCACGGTGAACGGCAGCAGCAGCGCGAAGGCGACGAACGGCGTCTCCACGAGCAGCCGCTTGAGGACGGTCGCGGGCGGGATCCGGGCGGCCGCCGCGACGGCGGCCAGCAGGGCCGCGTACAGGACGAAGGCCCCGACCGCCCGGCCCGGGGTGGAGACGACGACCAGGACGAAGCAGAGGACGGCGACGAGTTTGCAGTGCGCGGGCAGGGCGTGGACGGGTGAGCTGCGGGGGACGTACAGCCGGTGGCCGTGGCCCGCGCCCATACCGCGCTCAGTCCTGTCCGGCCGGGGAGGCGGGGGAGCCCGGAGAGCCCGGAGAGGCGGGGGCGGCGGGGGAGGCGGGCGACTGCCCGGTGCCGCCGGTCCGGTCCGCCCCGGGAGCCGACGTACCCGGTGCCGCTGTCCCGGAGGCCACCGCACCGGCAGCCACCGCACCTGAAGCAGCCGTACCGCCGCGTCGGCGCGCGGCGGCGGCCCGCAGGAGGAGGGTGCCCGCGGCGACCGTCGCGCCGACCCCGGCGAGTCCGGCGATACCGCCCGCGAGCCGATCGTCGGCGACGGCGGAGAAGCTGTAGTCCGCCAGCGGCCAGTCGATGGTCGCCGGGTCCTCGGCGGACTCCGCGAAACCCTTGTCGATGGCGACCCGCTCCAGGCCGTCGGGACTGGTCGACGCGTAGTAGGAGACCAGCCCGGCGAGCACCGCGGTGAGGGACAGCCCGCTGATCAGCAGGCCGCGGGACCGGCGCCCGCCGGTCCGCGGGGCGGGCGCGGCGGCGGGAAGGTCGACGAGCTGTCCGGCCACCCGCAGTTTCAGCGGTGCGCCGGCCCGTCCGCGGGCGCCGTACACCAGGTCGGGCCGGACCGCGAGCACCGCGCCGACGGTCGCCGCGGTGATCAGCGCCTCGCCGATGCCGATCAGGACATGGACGCCGGTCATGGCCGCCAGCACCGTGCCGAAGGGGACGTCGGTGGTGCCGCCGATCCCGTACATCAGGGTGAAGACGACGGCCGACGCGGGCACCGAGACCAGGGCTGCGGCGAAGGCGGCGGCGGTGACCGAGCTCCGGCGGCGCGGCAGCAGCGCGAGCAGTGCGCGGAAGAGCCCGTAGGCGACGGCGGTGGTCACCACCCCGATGAGGGTGATGTTGATGCCGAGCGCGGTGAGGCCGCCGTCGGCGAAGAGGACGCTCTGGAGCAGCAGGACGACGGTGAGGCAGAGGACGGCGGTGTACGGGCCGACCAGGACCGCGGCCAGCGCGCCGCCGAGGAGATGTCCGCTGGTCCCGGCGGCGACCGGGAAGTTCAGCATCTGTACGGCGAAGACGAAGGCGGCGACGAGACCGGCGAGCGGCGCGGTGCGTTCGCCGCCGGGGCCGGTGAGGCCGGTGGGTGTGCCGGGGGCGGCCGCCTCGCGGCGGGCCCCGCGCAGGGCGACCGCGACGGCGGCGACGGCGACGGCACCGGCGGCGGCCGACACGGGGGCGTTGATGAATCCGTCGGGAACATGCATGGCGGGCTCCGGATCGGAAAGGCGACGGGTGGAGCGGACGCGTGGACTGCGACGGGCAGCATCGATTGTGCTCTTCTGCACATGGCTTGCAAGAGCGCCTTCTGCTCAAGAAAGAGCAAAGCGCGATCGAGCCTGCGCGCAAAATATGGGACATTAGATGACAAAGAAGACGTTGTGAGGAGCGAGCAATGTCCGCCACCACCGTCGAAGATCACGTCTGGGGCCGGATCGTCACCGACGCTCCCCAGTACCGGCCGGTCCGGGTCTCGATGTCGTACGAGCCCGACGGGGATCCCCGGGCCGTACGGTTCGCCTTCCCCGGGGGCACCGGCTGGACGTTCCCGCGCGAGCTGCTGGAGAGCGGGCTGCGGGGGCCCGCGCGCAGCGGTGATGTGGAGGTCTGGCCCTGCGGCCGGGCCCAGGCCGTGGTGGAGTTCCACTCCGCCGACGGCGTCTCGGTGGTGCAGTTCGACTCGAATGTGCTGAACCGCTTCCTCCGGCACACCTACGCGGCGGCGGTGGGCGGCGCCGGGGCGGAGCCGGAGCCGGCGTAGCGTCGCGGGCGGCGGCGCGGGCGGCGGCCCGGGACACCGGCGTGCGGCCTCGGGCCGCGGGACGGCGTACGGGCCCGGGCGGCGGCGGCCCGCTCCAGCGGCGTCGCCCGAACGGCGTAACCCCCTGCCCGGTGTATCCGAAGGCCGGGCGGCCGGGTGGGCCCGGACCCGTACCGGCAGGCCCTGCGGGACCGGCAGGCACTGCGGTCCGCCGCCACGGGACCGGGACGGAACGGCCGACGGGCCGCATCCCCGCTCGGGGATGCGGCCCGTCGCCGCTCGTTTCAGGTGGCCGGTCCCGGGGGGCACCGGCCGGTGCCCCCGGGATCACGTCCGGCCGGAGGTCAGACGCCGACCAGGCGCCGGTCCTCGTCCGGGTCCTGCGGACGGTGGGCCAGCTCCTGCTGGAGCTTCTCGCCCTCCACGTCCACGTTCGGCAGCGCCTTGTCCAGCCAGCGCGGCAGCCACCAGGCCTTCTCGCCCAGCAGCGCCAGGACCGCCGGGACGATCGCCATCCGGACGACGAACGCGTCGAAGAAGACCGCGATCGCCAGGCCGAAGCCCATCATCATGACCATCTGCTCGCCCGCGCTCATAAAGCCGGCGAAGACGCCGATCATGATGACCGCGGCGGCGGTGACCACCCGGGCGCCGTCCCGGAAGCCGGTGACGATCGCCTCGGCCGGACGCTCGCCGTGGACATGCGCCTCGCGCATCCGGGTGACCAGGAAGACCTCGTAGTCCATGGCCAGACCGAAGACCACACCGATCATGAAGATCGGCATCATCGACATGATCGGGCCGGGCTGCTCGACGTTGAACAGGCCGGACAGCCAGCCCCACTGGTAGACCGCGACGACCGCGCCGAGCGCCGCCACGACCGAGAGCAGGAAGCCGAGGGCCGCCTTCAGCGGGACCAGGATGGACCGGAAGACCAGCACCAGCAGCAGGAACGCGAGTCCGACGACGAGCGTCAGATACGGCACCAGGGCGTCGCTCATCTTCTGCGAGAAGTCGATGTTCAGGGCGGTGGCACCGGTCACCAGGACCACCGCGCCGGTGTCGGCCTTGAACGTCTTGCTCTCGCCGCGGATCTTCTCGACCAGCTTCTCCGTGTTCACGGACGACGGCCGGTCCTCGGGCACCACGCTGACGATGCCGGTGTCGCCCGCCTTGTTCAGCTCGCCGGAGAATCCGGCGCTCACCACTCCGTCCATCTTGCCGACGGTGTCGGCGACCTTCTGGACGGCGCCCTTCGGGTCCTTGCTCTCCTTGACGTCGACCACCATGGTCAGCGGACCGTTGAAGCCGGGGCCGAAGCCGTCGGAGAGCAGGTCGTACGCCTTGCGCTGGGTGGACGCCGGGGAAGACGAGCCCTCGTCCGGCAGACCGACCTGGAGCGAGGCGGCGGGCACGGCGATCAGACCGAGACCGATCACCGCGGTGATCAGTACGGCGACCGGGCGGCGCAGGACGAACTGGGCCCAGCGGACGCCCGCCTTCGGCTTTCCGGCGCCGCGGCCGGACTGAGCGGTGTCGGTACCGGCCTTGCGGGCCTTGCGCATCTTGCGGCCGAGGATCTTCTCGCCCGCGAAGCCCAGCAGCGCCGGGATCAGGGTGATCGCGATGACGACGGCGATGACGACGGTGCCGGCGGCCGCGAAGCCCATCTTGCTGAGGATCGGGATATTGACGACCGCGAGGCCCGCGAGGGCGATGACCACGGTCAGACCGGCGAAGACCACCGCGGAGCCCGCGGTGCCGACGGCCCGGCCGATCGCCTCCTCACGCTCCCGGCCCTCGGCCAGCTCGGAGCGGTAGCGGGAGACGATGAACAGCGCGTAGTCGATACCGACCGCGAGGCCGATCATCATCGCCAGCATGGAGGTGGTGGTGCCCAGGTCGAGCACATTGGCCAGGGCGGTGATGGTGGAGATGCCGACGCCGACGCCGATCAGGGCGGTCAGCAGCGGCAGACCGGCGGCGACCAGCGAACCGAAGGTGATCACCAGCACGATCGCGGCGATCAGGATGCCGATCATCTCGCTGGAGGCCGCGTCGTGCTCGACCATGGTGGCGTCACCACCCAGCTCGACGGTGAGCCCGGAGGACCTGGCCTCCTTGGCGACCTCGGTCAGCGACTCCTTGGTCTTGTCGGTCAGCTCCATGGAGGTGACCTTGTAGGTGACCGAGACATAGGCCGTGCCGCCGTCCTCGGAGACGGCGTCCGCGCCGTACGGGTCGGCGACCTCGGAGATCTCGGTGGAGCCCTTCTTCAGGGCGGCGATGACCTCGTTGACCTCGGTCTTGTTCTTGGCGTCGGTCATCTTCTGGCCGGCCGGGGCCTTGAAGACGATCCGCGCCGTGGCTCCGTCGGCGCTGCCGCCCGGGATCCGCTCCTCCAGAAGGTCGAAGGCCTTCTGGGACTCGGTGCCGGGCAGGGCGAAGCCGGGGTCCGTGGGCTTGGCGGCGGAGGACGCCGCCACACCGGCCAGGACGAGAAGGGCCACCCAGATCAGGGCGACGAGTTTGCGGCGCCGGAAGGCGAACCGCCCGAGCTTGTAGAGGAACGTGGCCACGAGGGCGTTCTCCCGTTGGTGAGACGACGAACAGGGCAGGGGGAGTCGGCCCGACGACGAGAGCGGCGCGCGTCAGGAACGGGTCGTGCTGGTCTTGCGGGAACGTACGGGGAGGTGGGGAAGGCCCCGCGGTGGCCCGGGGTGGGAGTCCGGTCCGGCGGGAGTCGGGCGAGGCGGGGAACCTCTCGGGGCTGGGGACGCCTCGGTGTATGGCCTCAGGGTTGTCGGCGGGTGGGTGCGGCACATCGTTGTGCCGCCGCCGGCTCCGGGGGCGGAAGGGCAGCGAGGGGCCTGGTCATCGGGCCTCCAGCGCCGGAAGGACGACCGCGTCGACGTACCGCGTCATGAAATCCACGGTCGGGACCCGGTCCTCGATCATCTGGACCGAGAAGAACAGGCCGAAGAGCATATGCGGCACGAACTCCCTGGCCGGGTTGTCCGCGCTGATCTCACCCCGCTCGACGGCCCGGTCGATCACCGTCCGCAGCGCCGCCTCCTCGGGTGCGATCACCTTCGTGCGCAGCGCGTCGTACAGATCGGGGTTGGTGTGGACCGCGTGGACCAGGGCCCGCAGCAGCGCGGAGTCCTTCTCCATCTGGCCCGCGTCGGTCTTCGAGAGCATCTCGTGGAAGTCGCCGCGCAGGCTGCCGGTGTCGACCTCGTCGGCACCGGGGCCCTGGCCGTGCTGGAGCGCGGTGGCCACCAGCTCGGGCTTGCTGTGCCACTGCCGGTAGAGCGTGGCCTTGCTGGAGCGGGTCCGGGCCGCCACGGCGTCCATCGTCAGGGAGTCGTATCCGACTTCGCGTACCAGTTCGAGCACTGCCTCGAAAAGTTCGGCCTCGCGCTCGGGGGTCAGCCGGCTGCGGGACATCGGGTCGCCCTCCCTTCCGGCGGTCCGCCAAGGCCCTCTCCGGGCCCTCACCACGACCGTTCCAAACGAAACGGTTTCGTACTGATAAGAGGATAAGCGAGGGCCGGAGCGAAACGCCTCCGTTTCGCTTGTGGCCTTCCTCACCCGGTACGGGCTCAACCCTTCCCCTCCGGAACGGGTTCGTCCCGGCCCACGAGTTGCCCCCGGCCCCCGGGGTGGAAAGCATTGGGGGGTGAGCGACGACGTGGCGTACCTCCGATACCCGCACCTCCACGACGACTTGGTGTGCTTCGCCGCCGAGGACGACCTCTGGGTCGCCCCGCTGGCCGCGCCGGGCGCCGAACCGGGCCGTGCCTGGCGGCTCACCGCGGACCGGACCCGGGTGGGCCATCCCCGGTTCTCCCCCGACGGGCGGCTGATCGCCTATACGACCTGGCGGAGCCTGGACCCGGAGATCCATGTGGTCCCGGTGGCGGGCGGCGAGTCGCGGCGGCTCAGCTACTGGGGCTCCCTCGACACCCGGGTCTGCGGCTGGGGCCCCGACGGCCATGTCCTCGCCGTCTCCTCGCACGGCCAGCCGTTCTCCTACTTCTCCTGGGCGTACAGCGTCCCCCTGGACGGCGAACCCGGCGGCAGGCTGCCGTGGGGACCGGTCGCGGACATCGCCGTCGCCGATGTCGGCGGCGAGCGGCGCACCCTGCTGCTCACCGGCAAACCGCCGCACGAGCCCGCGGCCTGGAAGCGCTACCGGGGCGGGGCCATGGGCCGCCTCTGGCTGCACGGCAAGCGGCTGCTCGAAGGCCTGGAGGGCCATCTCGACTGTCCGATGTTCGTCCGCGGCCGGATCGCCTTCCTCTCCGACCACGAAGGCGTCGGCAATCTCTACTCCTGCCGTCCCGACGGCTCCGGCCTGCGGCGCCACAGCGACCACGACGCCTTCTACGCCCGGCACGCCTCCAGCGACGGCGAGCGGGTGATCTACCAGTGCGCGGGCGAGCTGTGGATCGTCGACGATCTGACGGTGCCGGACGCGGTGCCGCGGCGGGCGGCGGTCCGGCTCGGCGGGCCGCGCACGGGCCGGCGGTCGTACCAGATCCCGGCATCGGACCATGTGAACGCGATCGCGGTGGACCCCACCGGGCGGGCGAGCGCGGTCTCGGTACGGGGCAGCCTCTACTGGCTGACGCACCGCGACGGCCCCGCCCGCACCATCGCGGACACCCCGGGGGTACGGGTCAGGATGCCGGTGATGCCCGGGACCGGCGGCCGGGTGGCGTATGTGACGGACGCGGACGGCGCGGACGCGGTGGAGATCGCCCATCTGCCCCGGGCGACCGGGGACCGGGAGCCCCGGCGGCTGGCCTCCGGGCAGCTGGGGGTGGTGCGGGAGCTGGTGTCGGACCCGCAGGGCAAGTGGCTCGCGGTGGCCTCGCACGACGGCCGGCTGCTGCTGCTGGACGCGGAGGAGCCGGATCCGGCGGGCGGGCCGCCGGAGGCGGGGGCGGTCGCTTCCGCCGGAGCGGAGGGTGCGGGGGCGGAGGGTGCCGGAGCGGAAGCGGAAGCGGGGGCAGGGGCAGAGGCGGGGGCGGAGGGCTCAGGCACCCCGGACGGCACGGGGACCTCGGGGACCACGGGAGCCGCGGGAGCCGCGGGAGCCACTGACGTTACGGACGCCCCGGACGGCACCGCCTCCGGCTCCGGGGCCGGGGCCGCCGCCACGGACGTCGTCCAGCTCGTCCACTCCCTCAACGGCCCCGTCGCCGACCTCGCCTTCTCCCCCGACGGCGCCTGGCTCGCCTGGTCCCAGCCGGGTGTCGGCCGCAGTCTGCGCCAGATCCGCATGGCGCGGATAAAGGACCGGACGATCATCGATGTCACCAACGGCCGGTTCGAGGACGAGAACCCCGTCTTCACCAGCGACGGCCGCTATCTGGCCTTCCTCTCCTGGCGCGGTTTCGACCCGGTGTACGACGTCCACACCGGCGACCTCTCCTTCCCGCTCGGCTGCCGCCCCTATCTCGTACCGCTGTCGTCGGCGACCCCGTCGCCCTTCGCCCTGCTGCCCGACGGACGCCCGGCGGCCGGCGGTCTCGACCCGCTGAACGAACCGGACCCGGTGCCGCAGCCCGCGGGCGGCGACGGCACGGACGACGACGCGGGACCGGGCGCCGAGCCGGGGCCGGGCGCCGGTGCGCATACGGTCGTGGTGGAGACCGAGGGGCTGGAGAGCCGGGTGACGCCCTTCCCGGTGGCCGCCTCCAAGTACTCGGCGCTCCACCCGGTGGCCGGCGGCGGGCTGGTCTGGCTGCGCTGGCCGATCTCGGGCGCGCTGGGCGAGACCTTCGTGAACCCCGCCGACACCTCCGGCCGCCCCACCCTCGAACACTTCGACATCACCAAGGCCCGCCGCACCGAACTGGTCGACCACCTCGACTGGTTCGCGGTCAGCGGCGACGGCACCCGGCTGGTCGTCGTCGACGAGGGCGAGCTGCGGGCCCAGCCGTCGGCCGAGTCCGGCGACGGCGACTCGACCGTCTACATCGACCTGCGGCGTATCCACCACGAGGTGGAGCCGCCCGCCGAATGGCGCCAGGCGTACGCGGAGGCCGGGCGGCTGATCCGCGCCTACTTCTGGGATCCGGGCATGAGCGGCGTCGACTGGGACGGCGTACTCGACCAGTACCGGCCGCTGCTGGACCGGGTGGCGTCCCCCGACGAGTTCGCCGATCTGCTGCGGGAGGCCGTCGGCGAGCTGGGGACCTCGCACGCGTACGTCACCCCCGCCCGCCGCAACGAGGGCCCGCCGCACTACCAGCGCCCGATGGGCCTGCTGGGGGCGAATCTGGTGCGCCGGGACGAGGGCTGGGTGGTCGGGCGGATCCTGCCGGGCGACTCCTCGGACTCCAAGGCCCGTTCGCCGCTCGCGGGTACGGGCATCCGCGAGGGCGCGGTCCTCACCCATGTCGACGGCCGTCCGGTGAACCCGGTGACGGGCCCGTTCCCGATGCTGTCGGCGGCGGGCGGTACGACGGTGGAGCTGACGTTCCGTACGGCGGACGGCGCCGCGGGCCCGCCCGGCGCGCCCGCCCCCGCCCGGCGGGTCGCGGTGGTCCCGCTGATCGACGAGCGGCCACTGCGCTACCAGGACTGGGTGGCCAAACGGCGGGAGGTCGTGAGGGAGCTGAGCGACGGGCGCTGCGGCTATCTCCACATCCCCGACATGGGCGGTTCGGGCTGGGCCCAGTTCAACCGGGACCTGCGGCTGGAGGTGTCGCGGCCGGCCCTGATCGTGGATGTCCGGGGCAACGCGGGCGGGCATATCAGCGAACTGGTGGTGGAGAACCTGACCCGCCGGATCATCGGCTGGGACCTCACCCGGGACGCCCGGCCCGTCTCGTACGCCTCCAACGCGCCGCGCGGTCCGGTCGTCGCGCTCGCGGACGAGGCGACGTCCTCCGACGGCGACATGATCACGGCGGCCTTCAAACTGCTGGGCATCGGGCCGGTGGTGGGCACCCGGACCTGGGGCGGGGTGGTCGGGATCACCGGACGGCACCGGCTGGGCGACGGGACCGTGATCACCGTCCCCATGAACGCGGCCTGGTTCGACAACTACGGCTGGTCGGTGGAGAACCACGGCGTCGAACCCGATCTGGAGGCGCTGCGCACCCCGCTGGACTGGGCCGAGGGCCGGTTCCCGGGGCTGGACGACGCGGTACGGGTGGCGCTGGAGATGCTGGAGAAGCGCCCGGCGCTGGACCCGCCGGGCTACGACGACGTCCCGGACCGCAGCCGCCCGCCGCTGCCGCCGAGGCCGGGGGCGTAGCAGGCCCCGGGGACGGAACCCGGGGCGGGACTTCACCCGAACGAGGGAGGAAGTCCGGAATAGCCCTGCCCCGCACGGCCGTTGGAACCCGCATGACCTTCACTGCGGAACACGGGAAGCTCGGCCGGGTAGGAGTCTGGAGCGTGCTGCTGCGCGCCGCCCCCGGCGAACCGGCGCTGTCGGCCGAGGTCGCGGAGGCCGTCGCCGAGCTGGAAGAACTCGGCTTCGGCACCCTGTGGATCGGCGGCAGCCCGTCCCTGGCGGAGGCCGCTCCCGTGGTGGCCGCCGGGCGGCGGATCCGGGTCGCGACGGGCATTCTGTCGATCTGGCAGCACTCGGCGGCGGACGTCGCCGCCGGGACGGCCGGAATCGAGGAGTCCGCGCCGGGCCGGTTCTTCCTCGGACTCGGTGTCAGCCACGAGAAGTTGACCCCTCAGTACGCCAAGCCGTACGCGGCAATGGTCGACTATCTGGACGCGCTGGACGCGGCCCCGGTGCCGGTCCCTGCCGACCGGCGGCTGCTGGCCGCGCTGGGCCCGAAGATGCTCAGACTGTCGGCGGACCGGGCCGGCGGCGCCCATCCCTATCTGGTCACCGCCGGGCAGACCGCCGAGGCCCGGGAGGCGCTGGGCCCGGACACCCTGCTCGCGCCCGATCTGAAGGTGGTGCTGGAGCCCGACCTCGACCGGGCCCGGGAGATCGCCCGCGGCGGCCTCGCGATGTATCTGGAATTCCCCAACTATCTGCGGAGCTTCGAGCGGTCCGGCTTCACGGAGGCGGACTTCGCGGACGGCGGCAGCGACCGGCTGCTGGACGCGGTCTTCGCGCTGGGCGGCCCGGAGCGGGCCAGGGAGCGGATCGCGGAGTATCTGGACGCGGGCGCCGACCATGTCGCGCTGAACGTGATGACCGGCACCCCGAGCTCCCTGCCGCGGGAGCAGTGGCGCAGGCTGGCGGAGGTCCTGGAACTGAGCTGACGTGGGCCTGGTGGCCCGTCCCGGGCCGCGTCAGAGGGCCGTCGGCCCCGGGGACGGGGCTCCTGTATCCCCGTCCCCGCCCGCGGCAGGCGGCTTCGCGCGGGCCGCTTCGTCCGCGGCGCCGCCCGCGCCGACGAGGCCCCGCGGCACGCTCCCGAGGCGGCTCTCGACCCGTCGCATCTCGCGTGCGGCGGCCACGGCGGTGAGCGCCGGGAGCACCCCCCGGACGGGCAGCATCCCGCGCAGCCACCACTGCCCGTACACCCGGGCCGACCGGCGCTCGATGCCGGTGACCAGACGGTCCACCGCGGGGTCCGGCGGATAGGTGCGGTTCGCTGGCCAGGGCAGGCGCTGCCGCAGCTCGCGCATGACCTCGTCCCGGTCCGCGCCCCGGACCATGTCCGTGTCGGTCCACGACAGATAACCGACGCCGACCCGGACCCCCCGGTGGCCGACCTCCGCCCGCAGGCTGTGCGTGAACGCCTCGGCGCCGGACTTCGCGGCGCAGTAGGCGGTCATCAGCGGGGCGGGGACGACGGCCGCCAGGGACGCGATCTGGAGGAAGTAGCCGCGGCCGGCCAGCAGGGCGGGCAGAAAGGCCCGGCAGGTGATCGCGCTGCCGATCAGATTGACCTCGACGACCCGCCGCCAGGCGGCCAGCGCCGGATCGTCGTCGGCGAAGGTGCCGCCCAGCGCGACCCCCGCGTTGGCGACGACGCAGTCGACCCGGCCGAAACGCTCGGCGACCCCGGCGGCGACGTCGGCCATCGCCGCGGGGTCGGTGACATCGGCGTGCCACCAGGCGCCTTCGGTGGGCAGCCGGTCGCAGACGGCTCTGAGCCCGTCGGGTTCGAGGCCGACCAGGGCGACCCGGGCGCCGCGCGCCGACAGTTTGCGGGCCAGCAGTTCACCGATGCCGCGGGCGGCCCCCGTGACCACGACGACCCGCCCGTCGAGACCGGCACCCCGCCCGTCGAGACCGGCACCCCGCCCGGGCCGGGTACCCCGCCCCAGGTGCGGGCGAGGGCGCGGTCCGGAATGCGGGCCCGGCTGCGGACCGGGCGCGCCGGAATGCGGACCGGGCGGGCGGGGATGCGGACCGGGCGCCGCCCCCGCGGACGGCCGTCCGCTCATACGGCGGTCTCCCGCTCGCCCGGCCCGCTTCCGCCGGGCGCCGGAAGGGCGTCCGGGCCCCGGCGCAGATGGGTCCTGGCCAGCTCCCGCAGGTGTGCGGTGACCTCGTCGGGCCGTTCGACGGGGGTCATATGACCGGCGCCGTCCAGGACGGTCAGCCCCCGGCAGTCGGGGAGCCGGGCGGCGATCCGGTGCGCGTGGACGGGCGGGCTGAGCCGGTCGGCACTGCCGACGAGGACGACCGCGGGCAGGTCCAGGGCCGCCACGGACGCGGTCAGGTCCAGGGTCGCCAGGACCCGGGCCCAGGCGGCGCGGTGGATCCGGGGGCAGGCGTGCACGATCCGGGCGCACTCCTCGACCTGCTGCCGGGTGGCGGCCCGGCTGAGGGCGACATGGCGCAGCAGGGGGAGGCCGAGCGGGGTGACCGGGCCGAGCGGCAGCGTGGAGCGCAGGACCGCGTGGTTCAGCCGGGTCCGCAGCGCGCTGCGGCGGCCGGGCATCACCAGGGAGTCCTCGGTGAGATGGGAGGCTCCGGTGCTGCACAGCAGGACGGCCGCGGCGTGCTCGGCGAGGGCCGGGCGGCCCGCGGCGGCCATGATCGTCATGGCGCCCATGGAGTGCCCGCCGACAACGGCCCGCTCCCCGGGGGCGAGCACGGCGCGGAGCACGGCTTCGAGGTCGTCGGCGAGGCGGTCCGTACCGACCCGGCCCATGGGTGAGCGGCCGTGGCCGCGCTGGTCGTAGACGACGACCCGGAACTCCCCGGCCAGCGCCTCGGTCTGGGCGGACCAGAAGCGGGTGGAGCAGGTCCAGCCGTGCGAGAGGACTACGGCGGGGGCGTCCCGGGGGCCGTGGATCTCGACATGGAGGGGGGCGCCGTCGGCCGATGCCACGGTCCGGACCTCGGGGCGCGGCAGGGCACGGTTCCCGCTCATGCGGCGGCCTCCGGGGCGGTCTCGTCGGTGGATGACGGGGCGGCCGGGGCGGTACCGGCGGCGGGGGCGGTATCGGTGACAGGGGCGGTATCGGTGACGGAGCCCGGGGCCGGCGCCGAGCCCGGGGCCGTACCGGTGGCGGCGCGGGTGATCTCGTACTCCCCCAGGTCGACCTCGCGCAGCAGCCTGCGGAACTCGCCCGTGGTGCCCGGCCAGAGCGTCGTATTGCGGCCGAACCGGTCCAAGTACCAGCTCCGGCAGTCACCCGTGACCCAGACGCTGTTCGCCATCCGCCGTTCGACGAAGTCCCCCCAGGAGGCGACGGCCTCGGGCCGGGGCGCGAGGGCGGTCCGGCCGCCGAGGATGCGCAGCTGGCGCATGAAGTCGGCCAGATAGTTGAGCTGCGATTCGATCATCAGGATCATCGAGGAGTTACCGAGGCCGGTATTGGGGCCGATGATCGTCAGGAAGTTGGGGAAGCCGTCGACGGCGGTCCCGCGGAGCGACCGCATGCCCTTGTCCCAGCTCTCGGCCAGGGTCGTACCGTCCGTGCCGACGACCCGTTCGGCGACGGGCATGCTGGTGACCCGGAAGCCGGTACCGAAGACGATCACATCGGCCTCGGCCGTGGCGCCGTCCTCGGCGACCAGGGTGGAGCCGCGGACCTCCGCCAGTCCGGACGGCACCACGGTCGTGTTCGGCCGGGCCAGCGCCGGATAGTAGTCGTTGGAGAGCAGGACCCTCTTGCAGCCCAGGCGGTAGGCGGGCGTGAGGGCGGCCCGGAGCGCGGGGTCCTTGATGTGCCGGGCCAGATGGGCCCGGGCCAGGGCCTCGGCGGCGCGCATCTCGCCGGGGCTGCGGGTGAAGGACCGTACCTGGAGTTCGCGTACGGCCCAGAGCGCGGCCCGGCGGGCGGTCGCGGTCAGCGGGACACGGCGGTGCAGCAGCCGTTCGGCGGCGGTGATGGGCCGGTCCATCTTGGGGAGCACCCAGGGCGGGGTGCGCTGGAAGACCGCGAGGGACGCGGCCACCGGCTGGATCCGGGGCACGATCTGGGCCGCGGAGGCACCCGTCCCGATCACGGCGACGCGTTTGCCGCGCAGGTCGGTGCCGTGGTCCCAGCGGGAGGTGTGGAAGACCTCGCCCGGGAAGCCGTCGAGGCCGGGGATGTCGGGGACGGCGGGGTCGGAGAGCGGGCCGGTCGCGGAGACCACGACATCGGCGGTGAAGTCGGCGCGGCTGGTCTCGATCCGCCAGCGCAGCGCGGAGCCGTCCCAGACCAGCCGCCGTACCTCGTGGCCGAGGCGGAGGTGCGGCCGGATGCCGAAGAGGTCCGTGACGTGCTCGGTGTAGGCGCGGATGTCGGCCTGCTCCGAGAAGGTCCGCTTCCACTCGGGATTGGGCGCGAAGGAGAACGAGTAGAGGTGGGAGGGAACGTCGCAGGCGGCGCCCGGATAGCTGTTGTCGCGCCAGGTGCCGCCGACCGCGTCGGCCCGTTCGAGGACGACGAAGTCGGTGATGCCCTCACGGCGCAGTCTCACGGCGGCACCCAGCCCGCCGAAGCCGGAGCCGACGATCGCGACGCGGACGTGCCGCGGGGGTCCGGCGCTCTCCTCCCGCCGTTCCGTGCCGTGGTGCGCCTGCCGCTGCCGGTCCATATCGCCTCCCGGGGCGAACGTACGTAGGGGCGTCGTGCGGGTGGTGCGGGTGGTGCAGCTACTGCGGGTCCTGCGGGTCCTGCGGGTGGTGCGGGTGGTGCGGGTGGTGCAGGTCCTGCGGGTCCTGCGGGTCCTGCGGATCGTTCGGGTCTGCGGGATCGTTTGGGGCCGTCCGGGTCCTTCATGTCGTTCGTACGTACCGTCCGGAACGTCCCAGGCCGTTCAGAGGGAGGATCCCACCCCCCATCGCGCCAGTGAACACTGGCGCAATCCGAGGATAGGGCCGATGCCCTACCGAGCGGTAGGGCATCGGCACGGGGAACCGGCCGGGACGCCGTCATAGGCTTCGCCCGTGGCAGACGTACGGGAATACCGCATGGCGGAGCTGGCCGAGAGGGCCGGGATCACGGTGCGCACCGTGCGCTTCTACCGTGAGCGCGGACTGCTGCCGCCGCCCCGCCGGGAGGGCCGGATCGCCTGGTACGACGATCACCATCTGGCCCGGCTGCGGACGATCGCGGCGCTGCTGGAGCGCGGCCACACGCTCAACGGCATCGCCGATCTGGCGGCCGCGTTCGAGAGCGGGCGGGATGTCCGGGAGATCCTCGGCCTCGACGGGCCGACGGACCAGACCCCCGTCCGGCTCACCCCGGAGGAGCTGGCCGACCAATTCGACGGGCGGTTCACCCCGGAGGATCTGACCGCCGCGCTGGAGCTGGGCTATCTCGCCACGGACGGCGAGGAGATCGTGCACCTCAGCCGGCAGCTCCTGGAGGTGTCGTCGGCGCTGGTCCGGGAGGGCGTACCGCTGTCGGACGTGCTGGCGGCGGCCCGTCGGATCCGGGTCCATGCGGACGCCCTCGCCGAACTCTTCGTGGCCATGGCAGGAGAGCACACGGGCGGCGGGGCGGAAGCCACGGCCGCCGAGGTCGACCGGCTGCGCCCGCTGGCGCGGAGCGTCGTCGACGCCGAGCTGTCGATGGCCCTGGACCGCGCACTCCGCCCCTGACACCGACCGCCGCCCGCGGCCCGCGGCCTGCGGCCCGCTTCGGTGCCTACTGCTGGAAGACGGCGGTCACCGGGGCGTGGTCGCTCCAGCGCTCGGGGTGGCTGTCGGCCCGCTCCACAGAGGCCTTGACCGCTCCGGCGGCCAGTCCGGGCGTGGCGACCAGCAGGTCGATACGCCAGCCGGTGTCGTTGTCGAAGGCCCGGCCCCGGTAGGACCACCAGCTGTAGGGCCCGTCCTGGTCCGGGTGGAGAGCGCGGACCACATCGACGTACCCGGCCTCCTCGTAGACCCGGGTGAGCCACTCGCGCTCCTCGGGCAGGAAGCCCGACGACTTGCGGTTGGCACGCCAGTTCTTGAGGTCGGCCTCGCGGTGGGCGATGTTCCAGTCTCCGCAGACCACGACCTCCCGGCCGTCCGCCGCCGCCCGGGCCCGCAGGTCGTGCAGATATGGCAGGAACTCATCCATGAACCGGCACTTTTCATCCTGCTTGTCCGTTCCGACCTCGCCGGACGGCAGATACAGGCTGGCGACGGTGACCCCGGGGAGATCGGCCTCCAGATACCGCCCGCTGTCGTCGAACTCGGCCGACCCGAAGCCGGTCCGGACCGCGTCGGGCTCCCGCCGGGTGTACAGGGACACCCCGGCACGCCCCTTCACCGAGGACGGCGCGTGCGCGGTGAACCAGCCCTCGGGGCTCCGTACGTCCTCGGGCAGCTGCCCGGGCTCGGCCCGCACCTCCTGGAGGCAGACAACATCCGCCCCGGTCGCGGCGAGCCACTCGACGAAGCCCTTCTTGGCGGCCGCACGGAGGCCGTTCACGTTCACGGAAGTCACGGTCAGCATCCCGGCAGCCTAACCCGCGGTACTGCCGGAGCCGGTCTCCGGCCGGGCCGCCCCGGCCCCGGCCCGCCCCGGCACGAAGGCCCACGATCGTACGATGAGCTGCATGAACATACGACAGGTCGGCTTCGACCACCCCGACGCCGTACGTCTGAGCGACCAGGTGCTGCTGGAGTACGTGGAGCGTTACGGCCCCGAGGACAACGGCGACGCCACTCCCCTCGACCCGTCGATGTTCGCCCCGCCGCACGGGCTGTACCTGATCGCCTACGACGAGTCGGGCGAGCCGCTGGCGACCGGCGGCTGGCGCGCCCAGGAGGACAATCCGGAGGGGTACGAGGACGGCGACGCGGAGCTGAAGCGGATGTACGTCGTCCCTCAGGCGCGCGGCCGCGGTCTGGCCCGCCGCGTCCTGGCCGCCCTGGAGCAGGACGCCGCGTCGGCCGGCCGGACCCGGATGGTGCTGATGACCGGCACCGAGCAGCCGGAGGCGATCGCCCTCTACGCCTCGTCCGGCTATCTCCCCGCACCGTCCACTTTCGGCCACTACCGCGACCATGAGGACGTCCGCTGCTTTGTGAAGCCCCTCACCTGATCCACTCCCCCGTTCCGGACCACCGGCCGGGCGCTGCGGCCCGGTATCCGACGCCCCGGGCCCGAGGCCGGGCGGGCCGGGCGGGAGCCGGGCGGCCGGCGCAGCCCGGGCCGGGCGGGACCGGACACCGGCGGGTCAGTCCGCAAGCGGCCGCAGCGGTCTGCTCGGATGCACCTCGCGTTTGACCCGGGGCAGGATCTCCGGAAGGTAGACGTCCTGGATGGCGGCCCCGCCGTCATGGGCCTCCCAGTGGCCGCGGCTCGCCCAGCGCTCGACGAGCACAAAGCTCCCCGGCGCCTCCTCCGACTGGTACGCCTCCCAGCTCACACAGCCGTCCTCGGCGAGACACATCGGACGCATCCGGGTCAGCGCGTCCGCGACCGCCGGTATGTCCTCGTCCTTCCGCACCCGGACGATGACCATGAGATCGAACATCTGCTGTTCCTCGCTCTCTCACGGGATCCGGACCTCCGGACCTCCGGACCTCCGGACCTCCGGACGTGCACGCGTCCCGGGCTCCCGGGCGCTTCCGGCCCCCCGGGAACTCCTGCGGCACCGGGGCCGCCCCGGCCGCCGTCAGCCGGGCGCCGTCGGCCGACTGCCTTCCGCCAAGCTGCTCTCCACTCCACCGGACCGCGCCCCGGCCGGACCGCGCCCCGGGCCGCCCGGACTCACCCGGCCCCGCCCTTGCTGTCTGCCGCTATGCCCGCAGATAGGCCAGCACCGCGAGCACCCGGCGATGGGAGTCCTCGGCGGGCGGCAGGTCCAGCTTGGCCAGGATGTTGCCGATGTGCTTCCCGACCGCGGCCTCCGAGACCACCAGCTCCCGGGCGATCGCCCCGTTGGACCGCCCTTGCGCCACCAGCGCCAGTACCTCCCTTTCCCGTGGGGTGAGCTGCTCCAGCGGATCGCGGCGGCGGCGCAGCAACTGCCGTACGACCTCGGGGTCGACGACGGTGCCCCCGCCGGCCACCTTCGCCAGGGCGTCGACGAACTCCTCGATGTGCCCGACCCGGTCCTTGAGGAGATAGCCCACGCCCGAGCCGTCGCCCGAGTCCAGCAGTTCGGCGGCGTAGGACCGCTGGACGTACTGACTGAGGACCAGCACCGGGAGCCCCGGCCGCCGTTCCCGCAGCGCGACGGCGGCCCGCAGCCCCTCGTCCGTCAGCCCGGGCGGCATCCGCACATCGGTGACCACGATGTCCGGGGTGTGCTCGGCGGCGGCCGCGAGCAGCGCCTCCGCGTCGCCGACCGCGGCGGCAACCTCGTGGCCGCAGCGGGTGAGGAGACCCGTCAGACCGTCCCGGAGCAGCACGCTGTCCTCTGCCAGCACTACACGGAGGGGTCGGTCCACTCGCACGGGATCTCCACACGCAACAGGGTCGGTCCACCGGGCGGGCTGGACACCGAGAGTGTGCCATCCAGGACGGCCACCCGGTCGGCGAGTCCGGTCAGCCCCGTCCCGCCGCCGACCGCGCGTACGGCCGGGTCCGCACCACCGCGCCCGTTGTCGCATATCTCCAGCCAGAGCCGGTCCGGCAGATATCCGCCGGAGACCACCGCCCGCTCCGCCCCGCTGTGCTTGTCCACGTTCGCCAGCGCCTCGCAGACGACGAAGTAGCCCGCGCTCTCCACCGGTTGCGGCAGCCGCCCCGGCAGTTCGAGGGCGACGTCCACCGGCACGGCGGCCCGGTCGGCGGCGTCCGCGACGGCCGCCGGAAGCCCGTAGTCCGTGAGGACCTTGGGATGGATGCCGTGGATCAGCTCCCGCAGCTCCGCGAGCACCAGCCCCGCTTCCTGGTGCGCCGTGGCCAGTTGTCCGGCGAGCGGCCCCGGCGGGGCGTCCAGCCGGGCCAGCCCCAGGGTCATGGTCAGGGCGACCAGCCGCTGTTGGGCGCCGTCGTGCAGATCGCGCTCGATGCGGCGGCGTTCGGCCTCGAAGGCGGCCACCAGCCGGGCCCGGGAACTGGTCAGCTCGGCCACCCGCACGCCCAGTTCGCCGTTCCGCGCCTCGCGCCGGGACAGCAGGAGCCTCACCGGTTCGGCGCGGACCGCCGCGTACACCCCGATCGCGTACAGGCCTGCCGCCAGCAGCAGCACTCCCAGCGCGGCGACGGCGAACGCCACCGGCCACGAAGTGACCGTCCACTCCTTCAGCACCGGGGCCTGCGCCCCGCCCCCTGTTGTCGCCATCAGCACCGGCACCGCGGCCAGCGCCGCGGGCACCCCCAGGGCGGCCAGCACCACCAAGGCGTCCAGCGGCCACAACAGCCCGGCGAACAGCAGCGCATAGCCCAGCTCCCGCCAGGTCGCCGCCTCCCGGTACCGCGTCCGCACCCAGGCCCACAGCCCCGGCGCGTCCGGCTCCCGGTGCGGACCCGGCAGCGGCGCACCGCCCAGGATCGCGAGCCTGCCGCGCTCGGCATACCCCACCGGCAGCCCCACCAGCCCGAGTCCCACCAGCAGCGGCAGCCCCACCACGGCCAAGGCCCCCGCGCCCGCTATCGCCGCCGCCAGCACCAGCCCGACGAGCACCAGCGCACCCAGGAGCGCGCCGGTGAGTACATACAGCGCCCCGCGCCACGGCCACCCGGAGCGGAGGTAGTGGGGGTCGGCGACGGCCTGCCAAAGGGTTCGTTCACGCATGGGAAAACGGTAGAAGCCCCGGCCCGAACCCCGCCATGCCTGTGGACAGAGCCTCCCGACACCCCCTGTACCGACCCCGGAAGGTAGGGCCGGCCCTACCGGAAGACTCGGCCCTGCCCTGCTGTGCCGGAATGTGCCCGCCGGTTGGCTGTACCCATGACGACCAGCAGGAACACCGGTAGACACGGCCTCCCCCGGAAGGGCCGGCGGACCCTTGGCAACGGCCTTTCCCCCGCCGCCCACAGGGTCGGTCGGATCATCACACCGCCCCGGAGTGCCGATGGACCCGAACCCCTCGCGGGCCCCGGAGCCGGTCGGCCCCATCCCCTCCCGGACCCCGGCACGCCCGCCGTCCGGCTCCGTTCCGTCTCCCGGATCCACGGCACCGGCGGGCACGCCGTCACCGCCCTCCACGACATCAGCCTCACCTTCCCCCGCGGCTCCTTCACCGCCGTCATGGGCCCCTCGGGCTCCGGTAAATCGACCCTTCTCCAGTGCGCGGCCGGGCTGGACCGCCCCACCTCCGGCTCCGTCACCGTCGGCGGTACCGAACTCACCGGTCTCGGCGAGCGGCGGCTCACCCTGCTCCGCCGCGACCGCATCGGCTTCGTCTTCCAGTCCTTCAACCTGCTGCCCGCCCTGACGGCCGAACAGAACGTGGCCCTGCCCCTCCGGCTGGCCGGGCGCCGGCCGGCGAAGGGCGAGGTCCGGGCCGCGCTCGAACGGGTCGGCCTCGGCGACCGCGCCCGGCACCGGCCCGCCGAACTCTCCGGCGGGCAGCAGCAGCGGGTGGCGCTGGCCCGGGCCCTGGTCACCCGCCCCGACGTCCTCTTCGGCGACGAGCCCACCGGCGCCCTCGACACCCGCACCGGCCGGCGCGTCCTCGACCTGCTGAGGGAGACCGCCGACCGGGACGGCCGGGCGGTGGTCATGGTGACCCACGACCCGGTGGCCGCGGCCCGCGCCGACCGGGTGGTGTTCCTGGTCGACGGCCGGATCACCGGCGAACTCACCTCCCCGGACGCCGAGTCGGTGGCGGCCCGGATGGCACGTCTGGAGACGGCGGAAGCCGCGGACGACAACCACAGAAGCCCTGGCAACCCCGGCGGCCAGAGGGACCGGAGGGACAACAGGGGCCACGAGGGCCGGGACTGCCGCCCGAACCACCGGAGCACCGCCGACACCCCCCGCCGGACCGGCACCGGCAACCCCCGCCCGACCGATACCGGCACCCCCCGCCAGACCCGCACCGGCAACCCTCGCCACGAGGGGACCACCCCGTGCTGAGCCTCACGATCAGCACCCTCCGCATGCGGTGGCCGGTCTTCACCGGGACCTTCACCGCACTGGCGCTCGGCGTGGGGCTGATCGCCACCATGGGGCTCGCCCTGGCGGCCGCGGCGGACGCCCCCGAGCCGGGTCCGCGGCGGTTCGCCCAGGCCCCGACCGTCGTCCGGCCGGTGGACGAACTCTCCGTCCGTACCCCCGTCGGCGTCCGCACCGTGCCCCTCGCCCACCCCCGGCCCCTCACCCCCGGCCAGTCCGCCCGCCTGGCCGCCCTCGGCCGCACGGTCGAGGACCGCTCCTTCCCGGTCCGTATCGAGGCCCCCGCCCCCAGGACCGGCACCGGATCCGGCGGCCCCCGCGAACTCACCGGCCACCCCTGGTCGACGGCGGCCTACGCCCCCTACACCCTGACCGCCGGGCGAGCGCCGAAAGCCCCCGGCGAAGTCGTGCTGACCGGCGGCCCGGCCCGCCCCGGCGAGGTCCTGCGGACGTCGCACGGTCCGGTCACGGTCGTCGGCACCGTACGCGACCTCGGTTTCGAGGACGCCGTCTTCTACACCGACCGCCGGGCCGCCGCGCTCTCCCCACGGGTGGACCAACTCGTCGTCCACGCCGCCCCGGAAGCGGTACGGGCCGCGGCCGCCCGCCCGGCGCCCGGCGGGCCCGCCACCGCCCCGGCACCCCCCGCGCTGCGCGTCCTCACCGGTACGGACCGCCGGTTCGCCGACCCCGACCCGCACCGCGAGGAGCAGGCCGTCGTCGCCCTGAACGCCCTCCTCGGCACCGCCGCCGGCACCACCGGCTTCGTCTCCGTCTTCGTCACCGCGTCCACCTTCGCCTTCGCGGTGGTCCAGCGGCGCAAGGAGTTCGCCCTGCTCCGGACCGCCGGGGCGACTCCGGGCCGGATCCGCCGGATGCTGTACGCCGAGGCACTCGCCGTGGGTACCGCGGCAGCCGCGACAGGCTGTGTCCTCGGCACCTGGGGAGCCCCGTATCTGGCCCGCCTGCTGGTGGCGAACGACCTGGCACCTGCCTGGTTCATCACCGGAATCGCCACCACGGACAGCATCTGGCCCTACCATCTCGCCTTCTGGACGGGCCTGGTGGTCGCGTTCGCGGGAGTGGTCGCCGCGTCGTGGCGGGCGGGCCGGACGAATCCACTGGAGGCGCTCCGCGACGCGGCCGCCGACGAGCGCTCCCTGCCCCGGGTCCGGCTCGCCACGGGCGCCCTTCTGCTGGCGGCCGCGGCCGGATCCCTGGCGTACACCCTGCTGACCGACCCCGGCGACCTGCTGCACCGCAAGACGTACACCAGCCGCCCGCTGCTGCTCATCACCGCGGCCGCCCTGCTGATCCCGGTGTTCGTACGGCCGCTGACCCGGCTGCTGACCCTTCTGCCGGCCCTTCTGCCGGGCGCGGGCGGGCTTCTGGTCCGTGAGAACACCTCCGCCCGGGTGCGGCGTACGGCGGCGGTCGCCGCGCCGGTCCTGGTGACCGTCGCCCTCGCGGGCTCCCTCCTCGGCACCCTGGACCTCCTCGACGGGGCACGGAGCGCCGAGGTCCGCTCCCGTACCGCCGCCGAGCATGTCGTCACAACCACGGCACCGGGCGGTTTCACCCCGGACGCGGTCGGCCGGCTGCGCGCCGTGCCCGGTGCCCGGGTCTCCCCTTCGGCCGCCTCCGCCGTCTACGTACGGGAGGACGGCGCCGCCCTGATCCGCTCCGACGCCCGCGCCACCGACCCCAGCAGCCTCAGCGGCCGCACGGCCACCACCCGGCTGCCGCTCGTCGCGGGCGACGCCGCGCGGCTCGACGACCGTTCGATCATCGTCAACGACGAATGGGAGCACCGCACCGTCGGCGACACGGTCTCCGTCCGGCTCGGCGACGGCTCCCGGGCCGCCCTGCGCATCGCGGCCGTGATACGCGCGGGCACCGGTGACAACGGCGTCTACATCACCCCGCGCAACGCCCCGGGGGCCGCCGTCGACCGTATCGACATCACCGCCGCCGGCACCGGCGCGGACCGTACGGCGGTCGGCGAGGCGATACGCCGTGCGGCCGCCACGATCCCGGGCGCGGAGGTCCGCAGCCGTACCGAATGGGTGGCCGCGGCCCGCCCCGAACCCGACCGGAAGACCCTGGTGGGCTATGCGGTCGTCCTCGGGATCGCCCTCCTCTACACCGGCATCTCCCTCGCCAACACCCTGCTCATGGCCTCCGCCGAGCAGGCCCGCGAGCTGACGCTGCTCCGGCTCACCGGCGCGACCGGGGCACAACTGCTCCAGTCGGCGGCCGGGGAAGCGCTGGCGGCGGTCGCCGTGGGCGCGGTCCTCGGCACCGCGGTCACGGCCCTCAACCTCGCCGGAGTGCAGGGCGCGCTCGCCCTGCTCGGCGTCCCGTACGTGCCGCCCGCCGTCCCCTGGGAGGCGCTGGGCTCGACCGCGGCGGCCTGCGGTCTGATCGCGGCAATCTGCGCGCTGGTCCCGGCGGCGGTGAGCCTGCGCGGACCGGCCGTACGCCCCTGAGGGCGTACCGCCCCCGAGACCCGGCGGCACCGGGGCGGCACCTACGAAACCCGCGGCCCGCACCGGGGCAACACGCACCGGGCCCGCGGCCCGCGCGCGGACAGCACCCGGCCCGCGAGCTCGGAACCCGCAGGCAGCACGCGGTGATCAGGCGGCGGTGGCCCGGGACCCCGCCGCCCCGGTCCCGGCGGCCAGCAGTCCGGCGAGGGCGCTGCGGTTGTCCTGGAGCCCGGCTATCCGGTCGTCGAGCCCGCGGAGCTGCTCCTCCAGCGTGCCGGCGACGCATCCGTGCACCGCGGGCCCCGGCCCCTCCACACACGGGAGCACCTCGCGGATGATCCGGGTGGGCAGCCCGGCGTCGAGAAAGGCCCGGATATGGCCGACGACCTCGGGGGCGTCGTCGGCATAGCTGCGGTGGGTGCCCACCCGCCGCGGGGTCAGCAGCCCCTGCTCCTCGTAGTAGCGCAGAAGCCGCGGGCTGACCCCGGTCCGCCGGGCCAGTTCGCCGATCTTCATGCCCATCCCGTACTTCCCCCCATCTCCTGCTTCCCCCAACCGTCCGGCGCCGGAACGGAGTGACGTCCGCCACTTCCCTTGAACCTCACACCGGTGTGAGGTCCTACCGTCCCAACATGACCTCCCTGCCTATTGCTTCCCCGTACATCACGCAACTCAACGGCCGCCCGGCCACGTCCGGCGACCTGGCCCCGCTCGCCTTCGCGGGCCATGCCCACTTCACCGCCATCCAGGTCCGCGACGGCAGGATCCGCGGCCTCGACCTCCATCTGGACCGGCTGCGGTCGGCTTCGGAAGAGCTGTACGGCCGGGCCCTGCCGGACGACCGGATCCGTGAACTGCTGCGGACGGCGCTGGCCGGCGGACCGGCGGATCTGTCGCTGAAGGTCACGGTCTACTCCCCCGAGGGCGAGTTCACCCCCGCCGACCCCGACCCCGCGGACCTGGAAGTCCTGGTGTCCACGGCCCCGCCCGCGAACGGCCCCGCCGGACCGCTGAGCCTGGCGGCCGTCCCGTACGAGCGCCCGCTGCCCGGTATCAAGCACGTCGGCGAGATCGCCAAGACGTACTATCCGCGCCGGGTCGCGCCGCTCGGCTTCGACGACGCCGCGTTCCTCGACGGGCGGGGCCGGTTCAGCGAGGCGTCCATCTGGAATCTGGTGTTCTGGGACGGCACCTCCGTGGTCTGGCCGGTGGCGGAGATGCTGCGCGGCACGATGATGGGCACGGTACGCAGGCAGCTCGACCGCCTCGGCGTCCCCCAGACCGACCGGGAGGTCACCCCCGCCGATCTGCCGTCGCTGGCCGGCGCGGCGGTCCTGAACTCCTGGACCCCCGCGGTCCCCGTCCACCGGATCGACACCACTCCCGTCCCGGCGGCCCCCGACTTCACCGACCTGCTCCACCGCGCCCACCGGGCGGAGCCGCCGGTGGCACCGTGAGCCCCCGGCGCACGCCCCCGGGGCCTCACACCGTGTTCGCGTAGTGCTCCGCAATCTCGTCGCTGGTGGCCGTCCAGACACCCGGGTGCCCGGCGACGTACTCCAGGGCCTCGTCCAGATAGCGGCTGCGGAACGGCTGCCCGACCACGAAGGGATGCAGGGCCAGGGCCATCACCCGGCCGCTGCCACCGGCCGAGTCGGCGTACAGCCGGTCCAGTTGGTCCTTGACCACCCGGACGAAGTCGGGGCCGGTCATGCCCTTGCCGACGAAGAGCCCGATGTCGTTCAGCTCCACCGAGTACGGAACGCTGAGCACGCCGGGCACGTTGAGCCGGTACGGCTGGTCGTCGTTGGTCCAGTCGAGGACGTACGAAAGCCCCAGCTCGGCCAGGAGTTCCGGGGTGCGGAAGGTCTCGGTGAGCGCGGGCCCCATCCATCCCCGGGGCCGCCGCCCGGTGGTCCGCTCGATGGAACCGACCACCTCCGCCAGCATCCGCCGCTCCTCGTCCTCGGTCAGACCGGAGTGGAAGGTGGAGTTGTCCCGGCCGTGGGCGAGCCATGCCCAGTCCCGGTCCCGGCCCGCTTCGACGATCTGCGGATAGCGCTCTCCCGCGGCGGAGTTGAGCAGGGCGCTGGCCCGGAGCCCGTACCGGTCCAGGCTCTCGATCACCCGCCAGACACCCACCCGGGGCCCGTAGTCCCGCCATCCGTAGTTCAGGGGGTCCGGGGTCAGCCCCGCCGTCCCAGCAAAGGTGCTGGTCGACGGGGCGTCGAGCCGGTAGTGCTCGATGTTCAGGCCGATGTAGAAGGCGACACCGGCGCCGCCGGGCCACCGCAGCGGCGGCCGCTCGGTGACAGGGCTGTAGTCGTAGAGCTTCTGATCCAGTATCACTGCACACCTCGGTACCGGTTCTGGCCGTTTCGGCCGCGAATTCCTCCGGCACCCAGACTCGAACCCTCACATCAATGTGAAGGTCAAGCGCCCCCGGAAAGAGGCAGGTCGGATGCGGATCGGTGAACTGTCCCGGCGTACGGACACCTCGCCCAGGCTGCTGCGCTACTACGAGGAGCAGGGTCTGATCGCGGCCGACCGCGCCGCCAACGGCTATCGCGACTACGACGAGGGCTCGGTGGACCGGGTGCTCCAGGTCCGGGGCCTGCTCGACGCCGGTCTGCCGACCCGGATCATCCGCCGCATCCTGCCCTGTCTGGGTGCCCCGCGGACGATCTACTTCCCGGACCCGACGCCCGAGATGCTGTCCACGCTGGAGCGGGAGCGCGACCGTATGACCGAACGCATCGCGGTGCTGAGCCGCAACCGCGACGCCATCGCCGGCTATCTGGCGACCGTCCGCCGCAACGATCCGGCCGCTACGGGCGCAGCGGGCGCTGCGGGCGCGCCCTCGGCGGCGGCTACACGGGCAGTGCGCCCGGCGGCTGCCCATGGCGGCGGCCGTACGCGGTGAGGGCGAGAACTCCGGATCCGGTGACGGCCGTGGCGGGGCCGAGCGCGGAGGGGTCGACGGAGAGCCGGGCCGCGACGGCGGTGGCCCGGCACGGCTCGCGGGGCGCCGCGCCGGATAACGGGCGGGGGGCGGCGGAGCGCACACCCGGTGGGCGCGGGAGGCCGGGGGCGGGCGGGTGCCCGGACGCCCGGCCGGACGCGCTCCCGGGCTCGTACGGGGATACGCGACCGGGCTGGGCGGTCCCGGCCCCCTCCGCATTCCCCTCCGCCGACTCGTGCGCGGGGAGATAGCCGCGCTCGGCGGGGTGCGCGGGGCCTTCGTCGCCGCGCCGTTCGGCGTCGTACACGTCGTAGTACCGGACGATGTCCGGCCCCTCGGCGATGCACCAGGCCGTCCAGGCGCCGCCGCAGCTCGCGCCGTACCACTGGGCGGCCCCGAAGCGGCCGCCGAGGGCCGAGCACCGGGCGCGGACCATGCTCCGCCCGGATCCGCCGCCGGTACAGCCGCCGCCCCGCCGTACGGACTCCTGGTCCTGGGAGGAGTCGCCGAAGACCAGGGTCCAGCCGTCCAGTCCGGGGCTGACGAAGACCCGGGAGCGCGATCCGCGCTCGGCGCCCCGGCCCCTGGCGTGCCGGTCGCGGCACCAGGCCGCGGCCCCGGTCCGGAGGGTGACCGGCTCGGGATCGCCCAGCCCGAAGGCGTCGAGGACGGCCGTCTGGTCGACGGTCGGGATCGCGTACCAGAATCCGCAGAGGGCGAGGGGTTCCGGGATCTCCGCAAGCCGTTTGACGCGCGTCAGGCGCCGTACCGCGGCGAGGTCCGCCGGGTCCATCGCCCCGGGGCCGCCGATCGCGGCCAGCGCTTCCAGGGCACCGGCCCGTATCCCCGGCCCGGCCGCGGCCGCCCGCCGCACCCGGCGCAGTACGGGCAGGGCGCCGGGTCCGATCCCCTCGAACGCGAGCACTGCGCGCCGGCGCACCCCGGGGTTGGCGTCCCCCAGCAGTTCGATGAGGCGCTCGCCGTAGGCGACGGCTCCCTCTCCCCGCCGTTGGAGTTCGGCGAGGGCGTTCTCCCGGACCCGGGGATCGGGATGCCCGAGCAGCCGGGCGCAGTCGCTCAGGTCCCCGCGGGCCAGCAGGGCGAGAGCCCCGCCGAGGGACTCCCACCGCGCGCCGCCCGTTGCCCTCTCCATGCGGGGCACCCTAACGGCACCCACCGACAGGATCCCGCCGAACGCCGCGACCGCGACGGGGCCGTGCCCCCGACCACACACCCTCACGGCACCCCGGACCACACCCTCGCCCCGCCCCGGACCGCGCCGGGCGCAGTTCTTCAGGCGCCGGTGGCCCCGTCGATGCCCTCGCGGAGGAAGTCCGCGTGCCCGTTGTGCCGCCCGTACTCCAGCAGGACATGGACGAGCACCATCCGCAGCGACACCTCCCGCTCCCACCGCGGCTGGTACCCGAGGACATCGAGCGATACGGCCTCCCGCTCGATCCGGCGGGCGGTCGCGACCTCCGCCTCCCAGGCGCCGAACGCCTCCGCCCTGCCGGACGCGCTCGCGTCGTAGGCGGCCTGGAAGTCGACCCGGTCGGACCAGACCATCGGCGCCTCGTGGTCCTCGAAAACCCTCCGGAACCAGGCACGTTCGACTTCCGCCATATGCCGCACCAGCCCCAGCAGGGAAAGCGTCGACGGCGGCATGGACCGCTGCCGCAATTCCTCGTCGGTGAGCCCTTCGCACTTCATGGCGAGGGTCGCGCGGTGATAGTCGAGAAAGGCCCGCAGCGTCTCGCGCTCCCCGCCGGTGAGCGGCGGAGGCGTCCGGTCGTCCGTATCCATCTGTGTCCGCCCCGTCCGTAGCCCTCCGGAAAGCCGTCACCCTAGCCGCCCCGGGAGTGAGCCGCCCTCGGGGTGCCGGTGATAGACCTTGTTGGCGATACGCCAGCCGCTGTCGGTACGGATCAGCAGAAAGACATCGGTGAACGTGTCCGCGCCGTGCCGAAGCGTCATGGTGGCGGTCGCGACGGTGCCGTGGACGTCGACGGATTCGATACGGCGGGTGCGGGCCGCTTCGTCCGCGGCGGGCCGGCCCGGGAAGAGGGCGCAGTACTCGTCCAGGTTCCAGGAGACGAATGCGCCGTCCCGGAGCCCTTCGATACGGGCGGTGGGAAGGAACGCGTCGCGGAAGTGGGCGGGGTCGCCGGTGGCGTGTCCGCGGACATAGGCGCGGAGGGGTTCGCGTACGGAATTCCCGGCGGCGGGGACCGTGGCGGCGACGGCGATATCGGCATCGTCGCCGGCCCGGGTATCCGCCAGGCCCGTAGCGCTGCGCAGCGGGAGGTCCGACGCGGCGGCCAGCAGCTCCATGTCCTTGGCCAGCGCGCCGATCGTGAACTGAGCCGGGGCCGGGACCGAGGCCGGATCGCCGAGCAGGAAGTCCCGTTTACGGGCCACGAGCCCGCCGAGCTGGCCGAGTTCGAGGACGTCCAGCACCTGGTCACGGGGCAGCCCGAGGGCGTCGGCCTGCCGCAGGGAGTCCCGCAGCGCGAGGACGGATCCGGCGAGGCTGTTGTTGGCGATCAGTTTGAGGGCGGCGGCGGTTGCGGCGCCGTGCACCAGCCGGACGGTGCCCAGTGTCTCCAGTACGGGCCGGACCCGGTCGAGCGTGCTCCGGTCGGCGGCGGTGAGGATCTGCAGGGCACCGGCCGCGACGGCCGACACCGAGCCGAGCACCGGCGCATGGACGTACGCCGGGCCGAACCGCCCGGCCAGCTCCGCCGCTTCGGCGGGGGCGATGGTGCCCGTGTTGAGCACGATCGTGTCCGCCCACAGGGAGTCCTTTACACCGTCGAGGACTTGGCGGCAGGCCGCGCCGTCGAAAAGCGCCAGGAGGACGAGGTCCGCCCCGGCCACGGCCTCGTTCGGGTCGCCGACCGTCCGGACGGTTCCCGCCGTACGCCCCGAGCGGGTCCAGCCGACGACGTCCCGGCCCTGGTCCGCCAGACGATGCGCGATGGCGCCGCCCATGCGCCCCAGGCCCAGCACGGCGATGGTATGCGGTGTGATCATGCACATCACAGTGGCGCCCCTCAACGCATGCGACAAGCGCAGATTCCGCACCCCGGCCCTGCGACATCCGCATACCGGCTGGTCATACTGGCCGGATGGACCTGACCGTGTGGCGAACCTTTGTGACCGTTTGCCGGACCGGGTCGCTGTCGGCGGCGGCAGCCGAGCTGAACCACACCCAGTCGGCCGTCTCCCGCCAGATCGCCGGGCTGGAACGGCAGCTCGGCACGCCCCTGGTGGAGCGCCATGCCCGCGGCGTGCGTCCGACCCCGGCCGGTGAGGTGTTCCGGCGCCATGCGCTGGCCACCCTCGGCGAGGCCGAACGCGCCGTGCGCGCGGTACGGGACATCCGCGACGGGCGGTGCGAACAGCCCCTGGTCATCGGCGCGACGCCGTCCCTCGCCGCGGGCATCGTCCCCGAAGCCGTACGGGGCCTGCTGGACCGGACCGGCCCCTTCCGGTGGAGCCTGCTCCCCGGTCTGAGCGCACAGCTCCATGCCCGGGTGACCGCGGGCGATCTCGACATCGCCGTCGTCACCGACGCCCCGCCGGGGCTGCCCGCCGACCCGCGGACCGAACGCCGGTTCCTCGGGCTGGACGAGATGGTCGTCGTCCTGCCCGCCGGCCATCCCCGGTCCGGGCCCGGTCCGGTGCCCATCGCGACGCTGGCCGACCTGACCTGGGCCGAGGACAACGAAGGCTCCGCGGCCCTCCTCCGCCGGCACGCCGCCCGCGCCGGAACCGTCGCCCGCATCGACCTCACCGCGGCCGACCTCCCCGGCAAACTGGCCCTGGTCGCCACCGGCCACGCCATCGCCCTGATCCCCGGCGTACTGACACGCGCACTGCGAGCCGATGTCACCACCATGCGGCTGACCGACCCCCCGACCCGCGGCATCTACGCGATCACCCCGCGCCGGGCCCCCCATCCCCGTACGGCACCACTGCTCGACCAGCTCACCACAGCCTTCACCACGGCCCACCCGGCCCACCCGGCCCCCGGACAGGGAGAACACGGACACCGATGACAGCAGGGACAGGTTTCACCGGAGAGGTCTGGCGGCTTGAGCGCGGGACGGAACTGCTCGGCAGAATCGAGATCGACGAGGCCGACTTCCCCTGGCTGCACGGACGGTTCGTCGCGGAGCCCGCTTTTGCCGAGTTCAAGCCGTGGTTCGACCGCACCCTCGCACTGATGGAGGCGGAGGAGTACGAACAGTTCGATCACGCCTACGAGCAGATCGACCGAACACTTGTGCTGGTCGCCCCGTCGGGCCCGGTGGCAGAGTTCCTGCTGCACATCCAGGACGACCGCGCCTGGTTCCGCTGGAGTGCCGAGCCGTTCGAGGAGCACTGAGCGGGGTCGCGCCCGCCTTTCCGGCGCTCAGGCCAGCAGCCCCGCGAACTCGGCCATTTCCGCCTCCGGGTCCACGGCGGGGTGGATCACCAGCTCGTCGACCCCGGACTCCTCCAGTACGCCGATCCGCTCGATGAGTTCGGCCCTGGTGCCGACCAGGCCGAATCTGTCCACCAGGGGAGGCACGATGAGCTCACGGTCTCCGGGGGCCAGCCGGCCCAGGTAGTTGCGGTAGAGCACCTGGTGAGATCCGGGGTCCGCGGGGGTGGTGCCGCGGGACCGGAGGAGGCGGCCCACCGCGGCGGTCACTTCCGGCGGCAGAGCCGCGCGGAAGTCCGGGTCCGCCGCGCCGAGGATCAGTGCGCACAGGGCGATATGCCCCATCGAGTCCTTGGCCGCGTCTCCGTAGCGGTCCTCACCGTCGGCGAGGACATGCAGTGCCGACATGAGATACGAGCGGGGCTTCCCGGCCGTGCCCGCACCCGGCGCCGCCGCCCGCCGGGCCTGCCCGAGTGCCGACCAGGCCGCGGGGTCGTGCAGCCCGAAGGAGATCACTCCCGCGCCGAGCCGTCCGGCGGCCGCGGCGGCCTTCGGGCCGAACGCGGCCACAACGAACTCCACGGGAGCCTCGGTGTCGACGTACGGCCCGCTGTGCAGGAAGCGCACCCTGCTGGACCGGTCCCCCTCGCGGTGCTCCGTCTCGCGCCCCGCGGTGAGATTCTGCAGGGCGGCGGTGAACGACTCCAGTTCCGCGGTCTTCACGGGCCGCATCCCGAGCGTGCGGCGTGCCGTGTTGCCGGTGCCGACCCCGCAGACGATACGGCCGGGGGCGAGCGCGTTGAGACTGGCGACGGCCGCCGCCGCGGCGGGGGCGGAGCGCAGGGCCGGTGAGGTGACACCGATACCGAGCCTGATCCGGCGGGTGGACCTGGCGCAGAGGGCGAGAGCCACGAACGGATCGCCGTGGAGCAGAGGCGTGTCGTACACCCAGAAACTGTCGAAGCCGAATTCCTCCGCACGGACGGCCAGGTGTTCCACACCCGGCCCCGCTGTTGTGACGATGCCGGTCCGCATGGCGACGCTCCCGTCGTCGAGTGGGCCGGCCCCGCGGCTCCGGTTGCGGCATCCGCCGGCGGCGCGACGCCCGGCCGTCGGCGAGAGGTACGACATCGGCCGATCGGCACCGGTCGAAACGGAGGGCGGATACCGCCCGGGCCGAGTGCCGGACGACATATCCGGCCTTCCCGCCCCGGCCCTTTCCCACACATCCGGGCGATTGCCGCACTTTGCTGCTTGCACAGCCAAAGAGCCCCTGGCGGGAATCCCCGCCAGGGGCTCTGAGCTGCTGTGGACCTGAGGGGATTCGAACCCCTGACCCCCTCGATGCGAACTACAGGCCCCACGGTCGCGAACGGTCGCCTGCCTGGTGAGGGAGTTGCCCCGGGTCTCCACTGATCACCGCCGGGCGGGCCGGTTGCTGTACTTCACTGCTGTACAGCAGACCGTCGGAGACGGTGCCTGTAGCGTCTGAGTATGACTTCGGGCGCGGGCGTTGGCGATGTGTTCACGGAGGAAGCGGCGGGGGCGGTCCTGGTGTCGGCATGCCGGACGGCCGGGTTCGATCCGGCTGGCGCGGAGTTGCTGCGGCTCGGGTCCAATGCCGTGTACCGGCTGGCCGACTCCCCGGTGATCGTCCGTATCGCCCGGGATCCCGGCTCGTTGGCTGATATGACACGTGTGGTGCGGGTCGCCCGGTGGCTGGAGGGTGAGGGGTTCGCCGCGACGCGGGTGGTTGCGGGTCTGGAGCAGCCGCTGGCGTTGGACGGCAGGGTGGTGACGTTCTGGGTCAGTGCGCAGGACTCGGTGGTCTACGCCGACCTGCGAGAGCTGGGTGACCTGCTGCGGCGGTTGCACTGGCTGGAGGAGCCGGGTTCGCTTGCCCTTCCTTATTACGACCCGTTCCAGGAGGTGTGGGACACCCTCCGTGCTCTGGGTGACGTTCCCGGCGACGATGTGGCGTTTCTGAACGAGCGGGCGGAGCGGATACAGAAGGAGTACGACCGCTTGGACTGGGTTCTCGACTTCGGCATGATCCACGGGGATGCCAATGTCGGGAACGCGATCCGGGACCGGGACGGTCGGCCGCTGCTGATCGACCTGGACGGCTTTTCGCTGGGGCAGCGGGAGTGGGACCTCGTACTGACGTCGCTGTACTACGAGCGGTTCGGCTGGCACACCCGTACTGAGTACGAGTCGTTCGTCTATCACTATGGCTTCGACCTGATGAACTGGCCCGGCTACCCGGTCCTCGCTGATCTGCGTGAGCTGAAGATGACGTTGTGGATCGGCCATCAGGTCACCACGAGCGAACGGGCGGCGGAAGAGTTCGCCCGGCGGGTTCATGCCCTGCGTACTGGCGGAAGCCGCAAGGACTGGCAGGCGTTCTGAGCGCTTAATCCATGGCTGCTGCCTCGCGCCAGAGGCGGTGTTCGGCGGCCAACTCGTGGAAGTCCCGTACGACGGTTGTGGTCGATGCTCGTGCGAGATTCCGCCGGAATTCTGCGAGGTAGCTGACGCAGCGCGCTGATCTGAGCTGCTCGCCGAGGTCGAGAGCATCGGCTGCGACCCGGCATGCCTCTTCCGGGTTGCCCGCGTGCATCTGGGCGTCGGCTAGGACCATGGTGGCGAAGAAGTCGCTGCGGACATGCGTGCCGCTGACTGCGTTCTCGGCGTGGGCGACGGACCTGCGGGCGCTGCTGACATCGCGGAAGCAGTGTGCGGCCTCCGCGGCAAGTTCGACATCGTCGAAGTAGGTGATCCACTCCGGCTCGTCGTCGTTGTTCCGTCGGTCCAGCGCGCCGGTGGCTTCCGCGAGGGCGAGTTCGCAGGCGCGGGTATCGCCGGTGCGGGCGAGGGCGCGGGCTTCCATCGCGTGGAACTGGGCCAGCAGGGTCGGTGTCGCGACGCGCGAGATACCCATCCGTGCGGCGCGGGCCAGGGTGGCGGCCTGGGTGTAGCGGCCGAGGAAGGTGGCCTGGTGGCTCATGGCGGAGAGGATGCTCCCGGCAAGCCGCCGGTCGTCGCTGTCCTGGGCGAGCCGTAGTGCGTGGACGAAGTACCGCTGGGCGAGTCCGTGGTGGCAGGCGTCGTACGACATCCAGCCGGCCAGTCGCAGGGCTTCGCCAACCGTGGAGAACAGGGCCTGTCCGACGGCTTCGGTGTATTGCCCCGACAGCAGTGGGGCGACGTCGCGGCTGAGGTACTGGATGAGGCTGTGTCGTGCGTGGTCTCCACCGAAGCGGTCGTCGAGCTGGGCGAACATATCGGCGGTCGACTTGATCATTGCGACATCGGTGAGACCCACTCGGGGCCCTGCATCCGCAGGGGCGACGTGGGCGGGGGTGTCGGGTGCTACGAGCCACTGCAGCGAGGCTTCGTGCCAAGGGCCGTCGAAGGCATCCGCCGTGAGAAGCGATGCGTCACCGGCGAGATCGGCCAGCCATAGCGGGCCGACCGCTCCGATCGCGGCGCCCACGCTGTCCGGATACCTCAGATCTGCGAGTCCGGGGACCTCATGATCACGTATCCCGAGATCCTGCGGCGGCAGCCCGAGCGCTTCGCACAGCAACCCTGCGTAGAACTCGTCCGGAACTCCGTGGTTGTTCTCCCAGCTCGCGATCCGCCGCTTCACGCTGGCGTCGGCCGGAAGCGTCTGCCCCTTGCGGCCCGCTGCGGTCCGTAACTCCCGGATGAGCCGCGCCTGACTCCACCCCCGGCTCCGCCGTGCATTGAGGAGCCGCGTTCCCATCTGCTGTGTACCGGTCATGGTGCCCACCTCCCCCGTGGTTGTAGCTGCCGCAAAGCGAATATAAGGAACACACGACTACTGCGCGCCCTCGCCGCAGGGGAATTCGCGCGAAGGAATGGCCGGGACGGCACCCTGGGGTGACACGCCTCGTCACCCCATGTCACCCCTCGTCATCTGCCCTGACCAGGGCCTTCACCACAAATCTGGGAGCACGACGACTCCCCGCGGTCGCCGTGGACCGATTGAGGTGAACCAACGTGCAGAAGATGACGAGGCGCGGCAGGCAATGGCTGTCCGACGCCGCCGACGACCCGGAGAAATGCCGCTCCGTATGGGCCGACGACCCCCGTGTCCCCCACTTGTTTCCCGCGGGGCTCCGCTTCGACGTGGTCGTTGTGGACCAGCGGACGGGCCTGGAGGTCTTCCACCAACTCCAGCAAGGCGGCATGCCGTGCGGGCCCGTGCTGTCCGACCTGGGCAGCAAGGAGGTCGGCTTCCTCCTCAACACCGGATCGCGCAAGCGCTTCGAGCGCACCGTGGCCACGGAATCGGGACCCAACCGACGCCCCAGCTACTCCTACCTCGCCGAGGGCTCATTCGTCCTGATCCCGGGCCCCATGCCCCTGTCCGGCGACCGATACCAGTGGATCGCCGCCCCCACCCGCCCCGTGGAGGGCTCTCCGCTGCGAGCGGTCGCCCTGGCGGTGGTGATCGTCGCAACCACACGGATGCTCGACCGCTTCGACCAGTACGGCACGGAGCTGCCCACCCTTGAGCCGGAGGACTGGCCGGAGGAGACGACCGATGGGGCATGACTTCGCCCACTGGTCGCCCGCCGAAAGCGAGCCCTGGTACGCGGCCCGGGACGCCACCGCCGCCCTGCGCGACGTCCTCGTCTCGGCCGGCCTGGAGAAGGACTTCCCCTACCTCCAAGCCCAGATGAACGCGTTCGGGCACGGCCTCGTCGAACTCGGCCGCGTCTCACCGGAGACGGCAGAACGCCTGGCGGCACTCCTCGACCGCGCACTGTCCTGCGAATGGCCCGGCGACGCGACCTGCGCACGCCAAGCCGCATCGAACACCCACACCGACCGGGGAGAAGAGACGCCGACATGACGAACCGCAGAGGTGTGATCGCAAGGCGGGCGGAAGAACTGACCCCCGGCATCTCCTACGTACGCGGCTGGTCCCGTGCCCACCGCGGCACCGCGGCCCTCGCGGACCGGCTCCGCGCTTTGGGCCTCGACAGCGACTTCCCCGGACTCAAGGCCGACGTGAACGTCGACGGCGACGGACTCGTCTGCCTCGGCCAGATCCGCCCCGAGGCCGCCCAATTCCTCGCACAGGCGCTCGTCACCGGCCTCGCCCTCGAACTGGCAGACCACCTCACCACCGACCAAACGCCCCGGCGGTCCGCGTAGGACCGGCCCGCCGAGGCTCGCTACCCAGCTTCCAAGGAGCTGACCAACGTATGCGCAAGCATATTGTCGAACTGATCCACCGTGCCCTGAAAACCCTCTTCCCCGCCCACGGCCGGCACCGCCAAACCCCGCCCCCGGCCCGCATGCCGCTGGTGCTCTGGATGACCCCGTGGACCACCCCCACCCCCGCACACGTCCTCGAACGCCAACGCCCCTTCAACGGCGAGGACATCCCCCTGGTCCGCCCCTACGCCCCGCTGGACACCACCCTCCAACTCCGCCTCCACTCCGGTGCCGCATCATGACCACCGACGCCCTGACCTCGCCCCCGCCGCAGCTCTTCACGGCCAGGTGCTTCAAGTGCGCCACGGAAACAACGGCCCCGGTCCACATCCGCTGGCTCCCCAGCCCCAGCGGCCCCGGTACGACCCTCTACGCCTGCCCCCACTGCGCCCCAACGGTCCCCCACGGCCCCACCCTCGACGAAGACCTGACCTACCCCCACACCGCATAGCCCCCAACCAATGGGAAGCCGCCCACGGGCCGACAACGGCGCCTGGTCAACTCCCCTCCCCAGCCCCGGTCGCCAGTGCCCCAACACCGGCGCCCGGGGCTCCGTCGCGCCCCGGCCCCGCCGCCGCTCGGGACCGGCGCCCCAGCGCCGCAGCCCGAACGGCGCCAGGGGACGGCACGGCTCTGAACTCGATGGCTGAATCTCAGCACCGAGCCAGACGCTCAACCTGGTCTGCCGTAAGGGGCACCATTGTTGCTCTCTCACTTTGTGAAGTGGGGAACGATCTAGCGGCGCCACCGCTCTCGGTGGCTTTGGATGCATCCAACGTCGAGGGTGTGCTGAGGGTGTGTCCTGAGAGGCCCCACAGGTACGCCGTTCTCGAAGACGGTTAGGTCGTCCCGAATGACGATGGCTCCGGCGTCCAACTTGACATGACAGTTCGGGCAAAGGCAGAGCACGTTGCCTGTTCGGTCGGGGCCGTTGTGTGGACGCCCAAGAGCCTGGACGTGGGCACCTTCGCTGTAAGTACCGCCAGGCGTCTCGATGATGATCCCGCAAACCTGGCACTGATCTGCGTGCCAACGCTTCACAGCATTCTTCACCTGACTACTACGTACGATGCGCTGAATGTTTGAACTGGCACGTTCAGGGACATCGTTGCCGGCGGGCGCCTCCTCATCGTTCCGTGGTGAGTCGACAGCAAGCTGGTCGTTTTCGATGGCCGGTAGGGGGGCATCAAGGGCGGCCTCCATGCGGAACTGCCAGATGAGGTGCCCGTCGATTCCCAGCTTGCTCCCGTAGCTGACGACTCGATACAAGCCGTCATAGCGGTAGCCAGACTGCGGTGCGTAGACCGACTCGCTTTTGCTGCCGCGGATGACTCGGACAGGCAGCCCCTGAAGGTAGCTGGTCACCAGTGCAGCGTTACCCGAGTCTTCTAGGGACTGGTCGTTGATCTGGTTGCCAGCCCCGTCCTGCCCACCATGGCCGGTGTAGATGATCACATCGCCAAGGTCTTCGTCATCCTTATAGCCGCCCGACAGGACGATGGACTCGGCACCGGTCGCCTTCGTGCCACAGATGCCGGCGATGCGGGGGCGATGAACCTTCGCCTCGCTGGCCAGAACTCGATTCGGGTAGGGCTGACCCACCGGCACGCCCGGAATTTCACCAATCATGTACACAGCATGGCAGGTGCTACTGACAGGGCAAGATCTTATCTGCTCTCTACCCCACTCGCCCGTAGCGATGCCCCCTCCACCCGGCACGGTCCTGCTACGACCTTGGGGCAGAGGGGGGCGCTCTGACTACTTGACGGAACACTAAAGACCCTGCCGCGAAAGATGCCACCCGCAGTCATTTCGCGAACGAAGTTATGTTTGGCGCTAGGTGACGGACTGAAGGAAAGCTGACCTCATTCGACGCAGAATCATTAGGAGAGTCAGCGCGAAGTGGGCGAGCAGGATGATCAGAATGCCACTCAGCCAGCGGTTAACCTTTTCCATGCCCATGCCGGACGCGACACCTAGCGTACCGGCGACGGTAAGGGCAATCAGAAGGGCGTAGGTGACATTGGCCTGGAGATGCCTTGCGAGCTTAAGGCGAATGTTTTGGGAGTTATTCCCTCCAGCCTCCACGGCTTTTGTTGCAACCTCAAAAAGGAGCACGAGGAGATTAAATAGCAATCCAGCAAGGATGGCGAATGCGGCGAGAATGTTACCCACTCCGCGAACGTTCCAATTCAGACAGACTCCGATAATTCCGAGCACTGCGGGAACTCCGATGAAAAAGGAAATATCTCCCCATAGAATTCGATTGTCTGAGTGGCTGCGGAGCGTTCGATAATGATCCTTAAAGATCGGAATGAGGTCAATCATTCTGATCAATTGGAACCTCCAGTCGGTAGTGCCCCCAAACTTCCGGCCACGCAAAGTCTCGACGCATCATGTCAACGCTCATGCCCATCGTCTGAGCAAGGTCCTCAGCCAACTCCTTGGCCTTCGCGTACAGCCAGTCGTCTGTCAGCTCGATGACGCCGTCCTTGTTCATCTCGTCATCGATGTCATAGAGCATGGCAGGAGTTGTACCAGATGACACTGACAGCGTCCTGTTCGAGTTGGCGATCTTAACCAGGACCTTCATCTCTTGGTACTCAACCCCTCGCCACTCAAGCATGCTCGAAACGTCGGCTCCGTCGCTGATTACTGACTGAATTTTCCTTTTCCCGAAGGAGAAATTTCGAGGTGGGCGCAGCACAACCTCGACTGTCCCAAGCCTTCGCTCGGCTTCACCCAGTCCGAGCGCATCGGCAACGTCATCGGGGATTGCCTGTCGAACCAGGCGAATTTGCTTAAGATTCCCACTTGCGAGATACATCCCGAATGCGGCCTCTGAGGCCATGTTGTTGATTTCGAGTACGTATCCATGATGCTTCGCGGCAAACGCTTTCTTGAAGGATTCCGCGAGGGCGGAAAGGACGCCATTCCCCTGAAGTCGCTCGGTGAAAAGTAGGCCCGATTTGGAGTTGGCGGGAAGGATTAGGTAGTTTCTGAGGTCCGTCAGGTCGACATGGTCATGCTGTTTCTCGAAAACTACCTGCCCTGACTGCCTTTCTCGAATGCGGGATTTCGCTCCATACGCTCCATAGGCAAGCTTGAATCGCAGGGATCGATTATCTTGAATTGCTTCTTGACATTCCAGTGAGCGTTCTTTGTCCTCGATTTCAAATGGACGCTCCTGGAGGTGCAGCAAGTAACCGTAGAACTCCTTAAGGAGGTCGCCCCCGGCGCGGTCGAAATCGTCGAGTTGCAAGTAATCGTCTTCTCGGCTCTTTCGAATTCGAACCGCGTAGCTGGCAAGGGTGTACTTGGCCACCGGCACCTCCTCTGGTGAGTTTCAAATCCTCCCACAGGGAGGGTGGTTGGGGCCTGCTGAATGTGATGTCTGCTGCGGACACGGACGGTTAGGGATCTTCCGCGTACACCGCTCCGTGCAGTGATCGATTCACGCCTCTTGCCCCTATGTGCGCGGAGGTGGACGTCGGCACCGCGCGGGCGGGGGAGGTCGAGCGCAGGAGCGCCGCCTGTGCTTCGCGAGGGAGCGCGCCCGGCGAAGCGAAGCGAAGTCGGGTCTTGATGAAGTAGAGAAAATTTGAGCCGCGCACAGCGGTGACCTCGGCTGGTTACAGCGGGTACGAGACCTCAAGGTCTTCGCCCGGGAGGAAGAGCTCCTCCAGTGCTAGGGGCTTGCCGTCCTGGTTGGTGGTCAGGCGGAAGATGTGCAGTAGGGGGACGCCTTCGGGGAGGCGGAGGGCCTGGGCCTGGTCCGGGAGGGGCATGCGAGGGCGGAGGTGTTCCGTGAAGGACAGGGTGTGGCCCAGGCCAGCCAGGGCTTCGTACAGCTCCGGCGCTGGCGGCAACTGCTGCTCTTCGTAGGGGGTGTCGGTCAGCACCGAGAACGGGACGTAAGTCCGGTGGAGCTGGCGCAGGCGGCCGTGGTCGGCGGTCTGGAGGGTGTCGTACGTGAACATCGGCTCGCCCGGCGGGATGCGCAGGAGGTCCGCCAGGGCGAGCGGGGCGTCCGTGCGCGTGATCGTGGCGGGCTCCGCGTCGGTCCAGCGGATGCCATCGGCCTCGACGTATCGGCCCTCCGCCTTGCGTCGCACTCCGCGCGGGCGCGTGAAGCTCGGGCGGTTGTGGGGGGAGCGGACGAAGGTGCCGCGGCCCATGATGGCCTCGACCAGGCCGGAGGCGCGTAGTTCGGTAATGCCCTGGCGCACGGTGGGGCGGGTCACCCCGAACTGCTTGGCCAGCAGTTCTTCCGACGGCAGGGGCTGGCCGGCCGGGAAGGTGCCGTGGAGGATGCCTTCGCGCAGGTAGTCCGCGATCTGGCGGTACTTCGGCTGCGTCTTCTTCGGCGGCATGAGGGGCCTCCGTGCCGGGGTCGTTATCGGGTTCGTCCGTCTACTTGGACGATCTGTTGCACTCGTTGGACAGCCTCGCTCATTCCCTCCTGCTTGACAACCCGTACTACGGGCTGCACTGTGGAGTCCCAACCCGTACTACGGGTGGTCAATCAACCCGAAGGTATCCTCTTCGGGTGCTCTCACAGAGGAGTTCAGTACGTGGCAGCCCTTCCGATCGACACCGCCAAGTTCACGGGGATCATCTGTGCCGTCCCGCCCTCCCCGCGTGTCGCCAACCGTGAGACCGGACAGCTCAAGATCGACCGTACGACCGGCAAGACGATGTACCAGGTGGGCTTGTGCCTCATGAGCGGGGCGTCCGCCGACGTGGTCAATGTGAGCGTGCCCGGTGAGCCAGCCGGTGTTCAGCTCGGCATGCCGGTGCACGTGCGGGACCTCGTGGCCATGCCCTGGGAGAACGACGGACGGCACGGGATCGCGTTCCGCGCCGAGGAGATCCGCCCCCTCTCCGCCCCGGCGGCGGCCAAGGGTGGTGGGCAGTGACCTTATCCACCGAGCATCACACCACCGTTGCCTGGCCGTTCTGGGCCCTGCTCCTGGTCCTGCTGCTGGGCGCCACGACGGCTACGGCCGGTCCTACTGTCCGAGCCCGCTACCCGCACGTCTGGTGGCTGGTCTTCGGATACCCGGCCGCCTGCTTCAGGGTCGTACGGACTTGGCGGCCGCTCATGGCCGGATGCGGCCTTGCGATCAGCCGCAAAGCCGCGCTGATCGTGGTCTCCGGGCTCGTCGGTAAAGGCGCCCCGCCCCCGCAACCTCAGGTTCCCCGGTACGGGTTCATCCGGCCGACCCGTAGCGGCTTCTGGATGCTTGCCCGGCTGCTGCCAGGTCAGACGCCGGAGGACTTCATCAAGGCGGCGCCCGCGATGGCCCACTCCTGGGAGGTGCACGCGGTCCGGGTGAGCCCCTGGACACCCGGCGTCGTACGCATCGCCGCCCTGCCCTCGGATCCGCTCCACGAACCCCGGAGATTCGAGCGCTCTTCGAACTACCAGCTTCTGCGGGTGACCGTCGGGATCCTGGAAACCGCTGCCCCTTGGGTGGTCGACCTGCGGCGAGTGCCGCACTGGCTGATCGTCGGCGCCACCCGTTCCGGCAAGTCCACCCTGCTCAACGCGCTCGTCGCCGGACTGGCCCCGCAACCCGTGGCCCTGGTCGGCATCGACTGCAAAGGGGGCATGGAACTGTCCCTGTACGGCCCGCGGCTCTCCACACTCGCTACCAACCGAGCCCAAGCCGTAAAGCTCCTGTCGGCACTGGTGGATCTCACCCTCGACCGGATGGTGATCTGCCGCGAAGCGCACGTCCGCAACGTCTGGGGACTGCCTGACAACACCCGCCCGGTCCCCGTCGTCGTGATTGTCGACGAGGTGGCGGAACTCTTCCTCGTGGCCGACCGGAGAGAGAAGGACGAGGCACACGCAGCCTCTACCGCCCTCATCCGCCTTGCCCAGCTCGGCGCCGCTCTCGGAGTGTTTCTGATCATCGCCGGACAGCGCGTCGGATCCGATATGGGCCCGGGAGTGACGGCGCTCCGCGCCCAGCTCGGTGGCCGTGCCTGCCACCGCGTATCAGATCCGGGTACGGCGGAGATGACCCTCGGCGACCTCAACCCCGACGCGCTCAAGGCCGCACAGGCCATCACCCCGGAACAGGCCGGGACGGCAATCCTCGCCTCAGGGGACGGCTGGGAACGGGCCCGCTCCTTCCTCATCACCGAGGCCGAGGCAGAGACCATCGCCGCCGAGTACGAGCACCTCACACCGCGGATTCCCGAACTGGCCCGCACCCCGAGCACCGAGAAGGGGACACCGTGCTGATCACCATGTCCGCCGCGCTCCTGCTCGGCCTGCTGATCTGGTTCCTGCTGCGCATCCACTACCTGCGGTGGCCCCACACGCTGCTCGCCGCCACCTTCGGATTCCTGCTGGCTACGACCGCGGCCGCGCCGACGGTCCAGTCGGCCCTCGACGGAGTGGCTGGCTTCATCAGCCAGTTCCGCTTCTGATCCGGACACCAGAGATCCCGACACCAGAAGGGACAAGGGGCATGCCCCCTGACATCACGATCACGGGCTCCCGACGGGGCGCGAAGTCGCCAAACCCGACCCCGTCAGGAACCCACTCCATCCGCCACCTGAGTAGTGAAAGGAGTCGACACTCATTGTCCACCAGGAAGCGTCCGCATCCGCCTGTGTGCGCTCTGCGGGACGACGACCGCCCGTTGTGCGACGGCGAGGAGGAAGTAGTCCTCGTTGCGCTCGACGGTACGGAAAAGCGTCTGTGCCCGGCCCATGCTGCCGCGCTCTGGCTCACCGACCCGACCTTCCGCTTCAGCGCGAAGACTCGTCCGCACGCCATCGCCGCCGTCATGGGGCAGGCGTTCGGAGGAAGGGGTACGCGATGACCGAGCCCCAGCACCTTCCGAACGCCGTTGCTGCTCTCGTCGAGCAGGCGGCCACTCCTGAGTTCGCCGCCTGGCGCCGGAACGTCGTCGGTCTCGGCGGCTGTGCCAACCCTGTCCATCTCGTGGGCGAGTCCACCGTCTTCGCCTCCGACAGTGGCCAAGCCCTGTTCAGCCACTCGTCGGCGGCATACGGCGGCCGGCTCCTGGTCCCCTGTGGAAACCGGCGCTCAACCGTCTGCTCGCCGTGCGCCGACGTCTACCGGGCCGACACCTACCACCTGATCAGGGCCGGGCTCGTCGGCGGCAAAGGGACCCCGGAAACGGTCAGCGACCACCCCCGGGTGTTCGCCACCCTCACGGCGCCCGGCTTCGGCCCCGTGCACACCCGCCGGGAGCGAAGCGGACGGGTTAGCCCCTGCCGTCCTCGGTCGCCGAAGGAACGCTGCCCGCACGATCAGCCGGTCGGCTGCGCCGTGCGGCACAGCACGGATGATCCCCGGCTCGGTGAACCGATCTGCCCCCGTTGCTACGACTACGCCGGGGCCGTGCTCTGGCAGGCCCGGTCCGTGCACCTGTGGCACCGCTTCACCATCGAACTGCGGCGTGAACTCGCCCGGCGGGCCGGACTGCCCCGGACCGAACTCCGCCTGGCCACCCGGCTCTCGTACACCAAAGTCGTCGAATACCAACGGCGCGGCCTGGTCCACTTCCATGCCGTCATCCGCCTCGACGGCCCGGACGGCCCGAGCACCCCGCCACCCGCATGGGCATCCACGGGCCTGCTGACCGACGCCGTACACACAGCCGCAGGGCGCGTACGGCTCCCATCACCCGGAGCCAGTGTCATCGGCCACCGCACGCTCCGCTTCGGCGCCCAGGTCGACGTCCGACCGATTGCCGAGCACGGCGCCGTCGCCGCGTACATCGCCAAGTACGCGACCAAGGGCGCGGAAGCAGCCGGCGCGGTCGACGGACGGATCACCACCGCCCGGCACCTCGTCCTCCTCCCCGTCCGCGCCCATGTCCTCCGCATGATCGCCACCTGCTGGTGGCTCGGAGCACTCCCGCCCTTCACCGCCCTCGAACTGCGCCGCTGGGCACACATGCTCGGCCACCGCGGCCACTTCTCCACCAAATCCCGCAGCTACTCGACCACCCTGACCGCCCTACGGACCGCACGAACCGAGCACCGGGCCCGCGAGCACTACCGCGTTCTGGGCCTCGACGACCGCCCGGTGATCACCATCGGCCATTGGCGCTATGCCGGACGCGGCTACTCACCCGAGGCCGCTCTCGTCGCCGCCACCGCCCACCGCACGGAAGGAGAGCCCACCCCATGACCCATACGGTGATCACCCGCAAGTGGCACACCACGACCGAGGTCGCCGCCATGCTCGGCTTCGGGCTCTCCAAGACGAAGATCCTCGTCCTCACCGGTGAGATCCGCTCCGTCAAGGTCGGTCGCAACCGCCGGATCCTGGCGGCCTGGGTCGACGATTACGTCCAGCGTATTACAGCGGACGCCGAGGAGGTGTCCGCATGAGCGGGAAAAGGGGCAACGGCGAGGGCTCCATCTACTCCTACCGCAACGGCTTCGCCGCCTATGCCTGGGTCACCCGGCCCGATGGCACGAAAGCCCGGAAGTACGTCTACGGGAAGACCCGCGACGAGGTCCACGGGAAGTGGATCAAACTGCACTCGGAGGCCGCGAAGGGACCGGTCGCTACCTCGGTCCCCACTCTCTCCGTGTATCTGGAGCGGTGGCTCAAGGAAGTCGTGGAGCCGGATCTCAAGCCCAAGACGGCCGAGACATACGCAATGCACTCCCGGCTCTACATCACTCCGGGCCTCGGGTCGAAGAGGATCGACAAGCTCACGGTCCGCGATGTCCGGTCCTGGGTCAACTCGCTGCTGGAGCAGTGCCAGTGCTGTGCCCAGGGCAAGGACGCCAAGCGGCCGGAGAGCCACAAGAACCCCCGGCTGCGGCGGCGCTGCTGCGCGATCGGGCAGTGCTGCGGGCAGGTTGCTTCCCGCCGCACGGTGCAGGACACCCGGGCCGTGCTGAGGTCGGCACTCACCAACGCGGTGACCGAGGAGCTGCTGTCAAAGAACGTCGCCGCCCTCGTCAAGGTCCGGTCCGCTCGCCGGACCAAACGCCGGCCCTGGTCCGTGGAAGAGGCCCGACAGTTCCTCGAATCGGCCCGCTCGTCCGGCGATGCTCTGTATCCGGCGTACGTACTCGTCCTGGTGCTGGGCCTCCGGCGTGGTGAGGTACTCGGACTCACCTGGTCCAACATCGACCTCGATGCCGGGGAGGTCACCGTGGAGAAGCAGCTTCAGCGCATCCGGCGGCGGCTGGTGCACGACGACGCGAAGACGGAATCCTCCGTGGCCACACTTCCTGTTCCCGAGATTGCCGTCACGGCCCTGCGGCTCCGGCAACAGGTTCAGGCGGCGACTCGACAGGCCTCCGGGGACCTGTGGGCGGTGTCGGACTTCGTCTTTACCACTCGCTACGGAGCACCGGTCGAGCCGCGGAACTTCAACCGGTCCTTCGCCGCCGCCTGTGCTCGCGCGGGCGTACGGACGATCCGGCTACACGACACCCGGCACACCTGCGGGTCACTGCTCGCCGCGCTGGATGTGCATCCCCGGGTGGCTATGCAAATCCTCCGGCACAGCAAGATCGCGGTGACGATGGAGGTGTACACCCACGTGCCGTCCCAGGCGACGAGCCGGGCGCTCCGGCGGCTCGGAAAACACCTGGGCGCTCAAGATCCAAAGTAGTTGCTGTACTTTGCTGCTTGCACAGCCAAAGAGCCCCTGGCGGGAATCCCCGCCAGGGGCTCTGAGCTGCTGTGGACCTGAGGGGATTCGAACCCCTGACCC